>JAWXAX010000029.1 GCA_034439735.1 Rhodothermales bacterium
GAACCATCCAGGCTTTAATGTTGCGCTGAAGCAAGCCAGGAACTGCAAGTGAGGTATTCTCGATTGTTCAATGGGTCCCCGCGTTCGCGGGGATGACGATAAAAAGAGATCTCCGTGTCAACGGCTCCACCCGATAGAACACCATTGCGCGAATAGCGGCTGCCACTTTACAGCGCCTGACATACCTCGCGCCCGCACACCAGGAATCAACCCATGCGTTTCCTCGCCACGTTATCCCAGTTTTTCTACGACCTCTGGGCGCAGCGCCTGCGGACGACCCTGACGATCCTCGGCATCACCTGGGGTACGGTGGCGGTGATCGTCCTGCTGGCCTTCGGTGTCGGGCTCGAGAAGCAGTCGCGTAAAAACATGCACGGCATGGGGGATGGCATCGTGGTGATGTTCGGCGGGCGGACCACCAAGTCGTTTGAAG
Source organism: Rhodothermales bacterium (assembly GCA_034439735.1). Taxonomy (NCBI): domain Bacteria; kingdom Pseudomonadati; phylum Rhodothermota; class Rhodothermia; order Rhodothermales; species Rhodothermales bacterium. The sequence goes on from JAWXAX010000029.1 coordinate 434, forward strand.
GGTTTCCGGACGGGCGCGAGATCCCTCTCCGGGAGGAGGACGCCATGATGCTCGCTCGGGAGATTTCGGAAATCGAAAGCATCAGCCCGGAGTATATCGAGCGAAACACCGCGGTGCGGGTGGGTCAGGCCTCGACGATGCCGGCGATCACGGGGATTTACCCGGTTTATGGCGATATGCGTAACGTCATCGCCGAGCCCGGCGGACGGTTCATCAACACGCTCGACATGCAGAACCGCCGGCGGGTGGCCGTGCTCGGAAACGAGATCAAGCGCCTCCTTTTTGCGGACGAGGACGCGATAGGGAAACAGATCATGGTCGGCGAGGCCGCCTTCACCGTGGTCGGCGTGATGCAGCCCAAGACGCAGAATTCGTCCTACAACTCGCGGGATTCAGACCGGATGTTCATCCCGGCCAGCACCCATAAGTCGCTCTTCGGAGACCGGTACGTGAACAACATCATCTATCAGCCGGCGGACCCCCTGCTCAGCGAAGCTATCGAGACCCGCGTGTACGAGGTGATGGGCCGGCGCAACCGGTTCGACCCGACCGACGAGGACGCCCTCGGCATCTGGGATACCAACGAGGCCGACAAGTTCATGCGGGCCTTTTTCCTCGGATTCAACATCTTTATGGGCGTCATCGGGAGCTTCACCCTCACGGTGGGCGGAATCGGGGTGGCGAACATCATGTACGTCGTCGTCCGCGAGCGCACCCGCGAGATCGGCGTGAAACGGTCGGTCGGCGCCCGCCGGCGCGACATCCTCATGCAGTTCTTCGGCGAAACATTCCTGATCGTGGGCATCGGCGCCACGCTCGGTTTCGGCATCGCTGTCGGCCTCGTGAAGGCCCTCGCCTTCCTCCCGATCCAGGACGCCGTCGGCACCCCGGAAGTGTCGCCCATGGTGGCCGTGACCACGATGGCATTGCTCGCCATCATCGCCTTCCTCGCCGGCTTCTTCCCCGCCCGCAAAGCCTCCCGGCTGGACCCGGTGGAGTGCTTGCGAACTTGAAGTGGTTGCAGGTTCGCAGGTTAAAAGTATAAAGCCTGCCAACCTCAACTTGCCAACCTGCAACTTGCCAACCTGCCAACCTGCAACCCCCATGTGGAAAATCCTCCTCCAGGAATTCTGGAACGACCTGCGGACGCAAAAGACGCGGGCGTTTCTGACGATGTTCGCCATTACGTGGGGGACGCTGTCGGTGGTGCTGTTGCTGGCCTTCGGCGAGGGGCTGGGGCGGACGATGCAGAGCGGGCTGCTGAATGCCGGCGACCGCATCTTCCAGATCTACGGGGGCGAAACCAGTCAGTCGTATGAGGGCCTCGACAAAGGCCGGCGCATCCGGCTCATCCGCGAGGACCTCGACCTGCTTCAACGGTCGATCGCGGACGTAGACCTTGGCAGCATCTCCTACGGCCGCTGGGGCGTAGCGCTCCAGGTGGGGCAAAACAAAACCACGACGTACATGGAAGGCGTCGGCGAAGCCTTTGAGGATATGCGGCGCATGTATCCCGCGGCCGGTGGGCGTTTTCTGAATGCCATCGACGAGTCCCAGAAACGCCGCGTCGTGTTCCTGGGGCCGGAACTGGCCGGCCGGCTCTTCGGCGAGACCGAGCCTGTTGGGGGATCGGTGATGATCGACGGTCTCCCGTTCACCGTCGTCGGCATCATGCAGGAAAAGCTTCAGACCTCAATGAACAACGGGCCAGATGCCAACCGCGCCATCATCCCCTCGTCGACCTTCGAGACGATTTACGGGCATCGGTACATCGACCATATGGTCCTGCGGCCGCGCAATGTGGCGGTGGCGCCGGCGGTCAAGCAACAGATCTACGAGGTGCTCGGACGTAAATACAAATTTGATGCGTCGGACGAGCGGGCGCTGGGCATCTGGGACTTCATCGAGAACGAGAAGGAAAGCGCCAAGGTGTTTATGGGCATCCAGCTCTTCCTGGGGCTCGTTGGCGGGTTGACGCTGCTGCTGGCCGGGGTGGGGGTGGCGAACATTATGTACGTCACGGTCAAGGAGCGGACCCGCGAGTTCGGCGTCAAGCTGGCGCTAGGCGCCCGTAAGTATCACATCAAAATCCAGGTGATCTTCGAGGCGCTCCTCATCGCCCTGATGGGCGGCGCGATCGGGTTGCTGGTCTCCTACGGCGTCGTCAAAGCGATCCAGAGCTTGCCGAACAAAGAGGGTGCGATGGAATTCCTCGCCAACCCTGTGCTCTCCACGCCAGTCGCTCTCCTGACGGTGGGCGTATTGACGGTGATCGGGCTCCTCGCCGGCTACTTTCCCGCGCGGAAGGCGGCGAACGTGGACCCGGTGGAGTCTCTCCGATACGAATAAGGTGTAACGTTCGAGGTTCGAGGGTTAAGGCGTTTTGCCCCTTAACCCTCGAACCTCGAACCTTAAACCCTTCAGATGTTGCTGGCGGTGCGGTACAACTCGAAGTACAAGGCCGCCTTGCTCTTGTATTCTTCCGCCATCCGCTGGCGTTGTGGCTCGGGCATGAGGAACAGGCGCCGGCGCGAGGACTCCAGGTAATCCCGATCGAGGCCTTGCAAACTGGTCAGCCCGTCACGGATCGAATCAACATGTATATTCTGCTGCATGGAAGTGCTTGTCATCAAATGGGGTACTTAACCTTGTAAAGAGATTTCAAAATACGTTAGCCGGCCGCCGAACCCGTACTCATTTAGACCAGAAGTGAACGGTACTTTTGGTGTACCGTACAGGCTACTTTGGCGCGGCGTGACGTTACTTTTGACGGCGTACCTCCAGCAACGCCGGCCGGTATCAGGAAAGTCCACCCAGGCCCATTGGAATGCGGATTCTACAACCCGTATTCGTGTGTATCTGCTGGAAACCGCCGGCCTATAATTCGGGCCTCCGAAAGTCCATTAGACTATCCGGCTCCACATGCGGCGATGCCACCGGCGCCGCATCCGGGTCCACGGGGGGCTGCCAGTCTGGATCCAACTCTACCGCCTCCCGCCGCACCTCGAACCGTACGACGACATCCGCCACGGAAGCCTGACCCGGCTGTAATCGATATTCCTCAAGCACTACCTGTACCTCCCGCCCATACCAGATCGCGCGGCAAAACGGCCCTTTTTTCGTATGCAGCGTATCCGAATACGGGGCGCGGCCCATCTTGCGTTCCAGCGTCCGTAACATGTCGAAAAAGCCGATCGTCTGGCCCTGCGAATTGTCAAACCGAACCTCCATCGAGACGAGGCTATCCACTTTCGGCAGGAAATACAGGGCGACACGCGCCATGTCGAGGCCATAGAGACTCCGCCCTTGGACGCCAAAAAAGGACTGCACGAGGCTGTAGTCGATCATCCCGACGGCGCCCCGGCGATCCGGGTTGGCCGTCCGACGGTACTGGTAGCGCCAGGTAGCGAACGGCTCGGTGATCTGGAGTTGGACGGAGCCGACTTCCTGCAGGGCGTCGAGCGCCGGGGAGGGGGCGTCGCGGCCGGCGGCGATCGCTCGTTGGATGCTCAGACGGCGCCCGCGCAGCTGGCGGTCGTACACCAGTAGCTCGGCATACCCCTCCCCCATCCCATACGCCAGCACCACACGTTCTCCTTCCCAGTGCCGCTGGTCGATCTGGACGAGCATGCCGGCACCGGCCACATCGTTCGAATACACCGCCGTCGGTATGCCATACCGCGCGATGAGCGAATCCAGCATAGCACGTTGTTGCACCGTGCCGGACTCCAGTTGGAACAACAGGGCATAGACCTGCCCATCGATCACCCCGGCGGTCGACCGAGTGAGCGACACACCCATCATCCGGCGATCGTTGGAAACCGGCAGCGGGAGCTGGTCGGCAAACCGGCTGCCGGCCGTTTCAAACTCCAGCACATCGTAATCGAGCCGTGTCCGCTCCGCCTCCCCGATGACGCTGCTGTAGAGCGAATCCCCCAGCACGTAGCCCTCAAACCCGTAGTCCGCATCCAGCCGGCCCACACCCGCGGGCATCGGCTGGCAGGCCGACACGCTGGCGCACAGAAAAGTCAGGAGCAGGACACACCGCATGGCTACGCTGGAGAACCGCTGAAGGGGAAACACCGGGCCATCCATGCGCCTTCCGGGAGGTCAGGCAGAAGGCAGGCCGTGCTTGATCACATGTTCCATAGCATCGACGAAGCGATCCAGTTCCTCTAGCGTCGTATATACGTTCGGCGTCACCCGGAGACCTTCGAATTCCGGGTGGATGATGGGGACGACGATGATCCGGTGCTCTTTCCAGAGGTAGTTTTTGAGCGCGGCCGTATCTACGCCCACTACCTGCACATTCCCGATCCCGCAGGACATGCCGGGTTTCAGGCTGGTGTTGAGGCGCACGCGGTCGTGGCGGAGCAACGCGTCGGCCCAGTACTTCGTGAGGTACCGCAACCGCTCTTGCTTCCGCTCGGCCCCGATGCCCTGGTGGAATGTGAGGGCATCGGCGATAGCGAGGTAATTGGCGGCCGGGTGGGTGCCGATCTCCTCGTACTTGCGGATGTTGTCGTCCATCGTATCCGGCGAGGCCATGAGCGGCCAGAGATCCTTGATTTTCTCTTTGCGGACGTACAACAGGCCGGTACCGTGCGGCGCGAGCAGCCATTTATGCAGGCTGGAGCCGTAATAATCACAGTCGAGATCAGCATGTGTAAACGCGAAGTGGGCGTAGGCATGCGCGCCATCGACGACCACCGGGATGCCCTTTTCCCGCGCCATCTGGACGACTTTTTTGACCGGCAGGATCTGCCCCGTGATGTTCACGATGTGGGACATCAGGATCATCTTCGTGCGGGGCGTGATGTGCGACTCGAACAGCCGCACCACCTCGTCGTCGTCCTCGGCCGGCACGGGAAGCGGGAACTGGACGAGCCGGATGCCCTCCCGGCGCTCGCGCTGCTTGAAGGTGGTGAGCATGCGCGGATAGTCATGCGTGGAGGTCAGGACCTCATCGCCGGCTTTGAGATCGATGCCGAGCTGGCAGATCTGGAGGCTCTCGGACGCATTCCGCGTCAGGGCGATTTCCTCCGTATCACATCCAAAATCCCGCGCCACACGTTGCCGGACACCCTCGCGCTGGGGCTCGAGGATCTCCCACATCGTATAGACGGGTGCGAGATTCGAGAAGTCGAGGTACCGCTTCATGGCAGCCTGGACGTCCGCCGGCGACGGGCTCACACCGCCGTTGTTGAGGTTCACCAGGCTGCGATCCACCGTAAATGCCTGCTGCACGGTACGCCAGAATGCCTCGTCAGCCGCCACTACGGCCGGTGCGCCCGGGTAGTGGGCGAGGGTTTCCAGGAGATTGGGAAGGGCGGCCGGATTAAGGCTCGCGGCGGTCAGGGCGGCGGCGGCAGGCCGGCCGATATGACCGAAGAAGTCGCGACGGGTAGACATGGGGTCGACGAGGCATGGGTGAGCGAAGGTCCTGACGCACAGTATAGGCGACGGATGCGGACTCTATCAACGCCCCATCAGCGCACGACGATAAAACGGCGGACCTGCGCGGTATCCCCGGCCTGGATTCGGTAGAGGTAGATGCCGGCGGCCAGCCGTGAGCCATCGTAGGCGACGGCGTACGGCCCGGCCGGCTGTAGCTGATCGACCACCACATCCACTTCCCTTCCCAGCACATCGTACACCCGGAGCGACACCTGCGCAGTTGCGGGGAGGATGTAGCGGATGGTGGTTTCGGAGCGAAATGGATTCGGGTAGTTCTGCTCCAGGACAAAGGCCGGCGGCGTCATGGCGTCGGGTTCGTCGACCGCCGTGATGATCACCTGCCCCTCGAGCGCGACCAAATAGGCCGAGCCGGCGGTCGCGCCGTTCCCGTTGGCGTCGTACCGCGCGCCGATGAGGGCGTCTTCGCCATCGAGGGCGACCGTCTGTCCGAACCGATCAGGCCCGCCCTCGTCGGTGGGCCCCATGCGGGCTTTTTCTAGCCAGTTCGTGCCGCTCCGCTGGAAGACGTAGGCGGCGCCTCGCTCGGCATCCGCCCCATCCGCGCCGATGAGCGCATAACTGCCGCTCAGGGCGACGCCACGGCCGAAGCGCTGGCCGTCGCTTTCGTCGGAAGCCTGGAGCACGGCCAGTTCACGGACGCCCCACAGGCCGCCGGTGCGCCGGAAGACATAGGCGGCGCCGGCGTCGGCATCGCCTCGGTTTGGCGCGCCGACGAGGGCAAAGTCGCCCTCCAGCGCCACGGAAGCTCCGAGACCGTCATCCACCGATCCGACCGAAGCCACGAGTTTGGCCTCGGGGTTCCAGTCCAGCCCATCCCATCGGAAGATGTAGGCCGCGCCGGTTGCAAAAGGTCCTTCCTGGGGCGCGCCGATCAGCAGGTCCACCCCATCGACCGACACACTCTCGCCGAACCGGTCGCCCGCGCCGCCGTCACTGGCCAGCAGCGTGCCGGTGGACGGCCACTGGGCCCCATCGCGGCGGAAGACAAATACGGCGCCGGCATCCTCGCCGTTGGTGTTGTCGTCCGCCGGCGCGCCCACGAACACCTCTTCGCCCTGTACAGTGATTGCGGCGCCGAACGCATCGCCGACGGCCCCCGATGGGGCCACGATACGCGACTGCTCGCTCCACGATTCGCTGCCGCGGAGGAAGACATAGACGGCGCCGGCGTCGGCGCCGCGCTCGTTGTCATCGCCTGGTGCGCCCACAAACAGGTAGTTGCCGGCCAGAGCCACCGCCGCGCCGAAGCCATCACCGCCCTCGCCATCGGAGGCGACCAGCTCGGCGACCTGCCGCCAGCTTACCCCCGTGCGCTCATAGACATAGGCCGCGCCCGGAGTCCCCTCGCCGCCGCTCGCGCCGATGACGGCCATCCCATCGCCCAGCGTCACCGAGGCGCCGAAGTAGGGCTCGATGACCCGGCTCGAGGCGATGACCAGAGTTTGCTGCGCCCAGGAAAGGCCGATCCGGCTGTAGAAGTAGACGGCGCCGGCGTCGGTCCCGTTGAGGTTGTCGGCATCCGGAGCGCCCACGATGAGATCGCTGCCGCTAAACCCGAGGGCGCCGCCAAAGCCATCGCCGTCGCGGGCCCCGAGGGCCGAGATGCGAACATCGAACAGCCAGTCCTCACCACTTTTTGAGAACACGTAGGCCGCGCCGCGCTGGTTGTCGACACCGACCGCGCCGACGATCACCTCGTCCCCCTGGATGGCGACGGCCGTTCCAAACTCGGCTCCGCTCGCGCCGTCCGTGGCGCCTAGCCGGGCGCGCTCGACCCACTCCGCTTCCACCCGCTCGAAGATGTACGCTCCCCCTACATCCAGCGTGCTGTCGCCGTCGCGCAACGGCGCGCCCACCACCGCCACATCGCCTTCGATGGCGAGTGTGGCGCCAAAGCCGTCGCTCAGTCCGCCGTCCGACGCGGCGAGCTGGCCTTCCGCATCCCACACCGTGCCGTCGAACTCAAAGATGTAGGCCTTGCCCTCTCCAAAAAAGCCTCCGTTCGCCGCGCCGACGATCAACTGGAGATCGCGCAGGGCCACGGCGCTGCCGAATCGATCCCCCTGCCGGCCGTCCGAGGCCGCGAGGCGGGTTTGTTGCGTCCAATTCGAGCCCGAGCGCTGGAAGAGGTAGACGCTGCCGGCGCCCAGGCCGCGCTCGTTGTCATCCTCCAGGGCCCCGATCGCGGCCGCGTTGCCGTCGATCGAGACCGACCAGCCGAATCGGTCGCCCGGCAACGCATCGTCCGCCTGGATGCGGGCTTGCTGGACCCATACCGAGCCGCTACGCACAAAGACGTACGCGGCGCCCCGCGCCTCGTCGGCGCTCCATGCGCCGATCAGGGCCCGGTCGCCGTCGATCGACACCGCGCTCCCAAATCGATCCCCGCCCATCCCTTCGTTGGCCATCAACCGAGCCTGCTGGATCCACGTTTCGCCCGAACGCCGATAGATATACGCGGCCCCCGGATCCGTATCGTTTAAGCCTTCGGCGCCGACGATGGCAAAATCTCCGCTCACGGCCACCGTGCTGCCGAATCGCGGTTCGACCTCCCCGCGAGAGGCCAGCACCCGCGCGATGCCGGGCTGGAGGCCATCACTCCCCTGGCCGTTGAGTTCCACCTCGTGCGGACTGTCCGCCGCGTTGCTGACGATGACGAGGCGGGCCGGCTTCGCGCCCGGGCTCTGCGGCGAAAAACGCACGGTAACGCCGATACTAGCCAGAGGCGCCAGCAACGCGGGTCCTCCGGAGACCACCACGTACGAAGACGCGCCCTCCCCTTCGATGGAGACGCCGGTGATGTTCAGATCGGCCGTTCCGATATTTGAAATCGTGAACGAGTTTTCTACCGATTGTCCCACCGCCACGGTGTTAAACGAGAGACTGGCGCTGCTGGCGAGTAACGCCGGCAGCCCGCTGCCGCCTACGGGGAAAATGTACGCCGCGCCGGCGTCCTGGCCGCCGTCGTTGTCGTCCCATCGCGCCCCCACGATCGCCTGCTCGTTGCTGAACCCGAGCGCGCTCCCGAACTGATCGCCAAAGGCGCCGTCAGCGGCGATGAGCTGGGTTTCGAGCGACCAGGCCGCGCCGAAGCGCTCGAACAGATATACCGCGCCGGCTTTGTCGCCGTCGCCATTGCGTCGCCAGCGGGCGCCGACGATTGCGTACCCCCCTTCAATGTGTACCGCAGAGCCAAACTCGTCGCCTTCGCCGCTCGAGAACGGCAGCATACGCGTCTGGAGGCTCCAGGCCGTGCCGGTGCGGACAAAGAGGTAGGCCGCGCCCGCTTCGTCCCGCCCTTCCACGGATTCGCGGGCGTTGCCGACCACCGCGTACAGGTCGCTGATCGAGACCGAGCCGCCGAAGCCGTCGTCGCCGGCGGGGGTCGTCGCGGCGAGGGTGGCTTGCTGGACCCAGAGGGATCCCGTGAAGCTGAAGACGTACGCTGCGCCGGCATCCACCAGTCCGTTGGTATCATGAGCCTCGGCGCCGACCACCACGTGGTCGCCATCGATCGCCACCGCTTCGCCGAAGGCATCGCCATCCGCTCCGTCCGCGGCCTCGATGCGGCCTTCCAGCACCCATTCGGCGTCCGTTTTCCGGTAGATGTAGGCCGCGCCCCGCTGACGCGTAAAGCCGGGGGCTCCGACGACGACACGATCCCCCGACACATCAACCGCTGCCCCGAATTGATCGTCGAAGGCGCCTTCCGGCGCCAGGAGCCGCGCGTCCTCCCGCCAGCCCGCGCCATCGCGGACAAACACATAGGCCGCGCCGGCGAACGGACCGTTTTCGTTGTCGTCGCGTCGTGCGCCCACCACCGCGACCTCCCCATCGATCGCCACCGAGACGCCGAACTGGTCGCCGGCCTCGCCGTCGCTCGCGAGCAACGTCGCGTCGAGATCCCACCCGGGCCCATTCTGGCGATAGAGGTAGGCGGTGCCGGCGTCCTTCCCGTTCGCATTATCCCCCAGCCAGCTTCCCACGACGGCATACCCGCCGTCGATGGCTACCGACTCCCCGAAATAATCGAATGGCCCGCCATCTTCACCCAGAGACAGCTTGACGCTGACCTGCGCGTGCGCTAAGGAGAACCCGCCGGCACTCACGAGAAGGGACAGGAAAACAGAGACAAAAACGCGGGGGAGTTGCATACGAGGGGGGGCTGGGGGGTGTACCCGAAAACTACCGAATTCGATCCCATCAATCCAGCATCGCGCAAGGTTAAGCACCGAAGGGCCCGACCGATACCAATTCAGACACTCCGCAGGGACCCACCCCCCTTTCGACATGTGAGGTAGCTTCATGTATGAGGCGCTCAGCATAGCTCTTCTTGACACCATTACACGCTTTTACCTCCGGTCGAACCGGTTTACAGGGATCCCTGTAGCCACGCTCGCCGATCGGGAGAAGACGTCCCTCGAGACCGTTCGACAGGCGCTGCGTCCGCTCGTGCGGGCACAGCTGGTCAGCATCGAGTTCGGCGATCGATATCCGGACCCGCATGTGCGGGCGTTGCACGACGCGCCGATCTGGCGCCAGGAACAGGGGCTCGAAGGGGGGGATATCGAACTGGCCTGCGTCTTTCCGGCCCAGCGTCACCTGGAGCGGGTGGTCAATGCGCGGTTGTTTGCGGGCAGGCCGTACACGCTCGGTCTTGCGCTTGGGGCGCCACGGCTGAAGATCGAGACGTTCCATCCTTCGGTGCTAAGCTGGTACGATGCGCAGCCGGCAGAGGCAGGCATCGTGGTGGGCCGCGGGGCCACGCCGCCGCAGCCACCGGCGTACGGCATGGCGTACGACACTTCGTTTCATCGGGCGGTAGCCACGTGCGTGGGCGACCTCGCCGAGCTGCCCCCGGCCGAGCAACAGCTCTGGCTCGGAAAGGCCATTCACGGACCGTTCCGTATCCACCCCGAGTTCGAGCGGTCGCTTTACGGCCACTCCTTCAACCGGCGCCTGTCGATTTATCGGGCCCTCCAGGAAGAGCTTCAGACCATCAATCGGTGCTGCGCCTACCTGCGTCGGCCCCTCCTCTTTCCGCACGCCCTGTCCGATGGGCTGTTTCTCAACGAGGTCGGCCTGCTCGCCCGGCCCAGCGTCGCCACGGCGAGCCGCTTCCTCACCTGCCTCCAGACCCTTACGATCCAAAATCTCGACACCGCCTTTTTTGCCGGCGACGACGTCGAAACTCGCGCCACGGTCGGCGTCTACCCCCGGGAGGTGACCCTCGCCACAACCACCCTCGAACGGCTGGACAACTGGATGATGCGGTATCAGGGCGCCGAGGAATCGGCGTTTCGGCCGTACCTCAAGGTGCTGCGCAGCGCCCGCCGGCGTATTCGGCGCATTCAACTCGCTTCCCCAGGAGAGGGCTGGGAAGATACCATGAGCGACCTCCAGCGGCGCGTCGTTCGCGCCGCCTACGTGAGCTTCCGAGATATCCGCAAGCACCTCGAACAACGGATCGGGGCCGACCTCTACATGCATCCCGCCGCTCGGGAGGAAATGGTCTGGAGTCTCTGACCCCTTATAGGGCCATCACATCATACGGCAGGGGCATCATCAGGCTTATTTTGTAAGATGAGCCCGCCCATTTGCAAGCATTTCACAAAAAGATTCGGGTTTTCCCTTCTTTTTCTCTGCGTTCTATTCCCCCCCAAGCACTTGTTAATGAACGCGTTAGCCCGACAGGAAGCGCTTTCGTAACTATTTTGGTTTATGTCCACTTTGTATTATTAAATTAACCAAACCTAGACCATGCACCTAACTTTATTCCATCATGAATCGCTACACCCTACTCTTGCTCCCGCTCGTAGCGCTGGCACAGCCGGCCTATGCCCAGGACGCAGCTGAGGTTGCCATCTCCGGGGCCGACACGGCCTGGATCCTGATGTCGACCGCCCTTGTGCTGCTGATGACCCCTGCTCTGGCGTTCTTCTACGGCGGCCTGGTTCGCTCGAAGGACATGCTCAACACGATGATGATGAGCTTTGTCTCGCTGGGCATCACCGGAGTGCTCTGGGCGCTGGTCGCCTACTCCCTGGCGTTCGGCGCCGGTAGCCCCTGGCTCGGCGATCTGTCAATGGCCTTCCTCGCCGGTGTGGGTCTCGAGGCGAAAGGTAGTATCCCTCACATCCTCTTTATGGCGTTCCAGGGGACGTTCGCGATCATCACGGTGGCGCTCATCTCGGGAGCGATCATCGGTCGGATGCGGTTCAGCGCCTACATGCTCTTCATTGCAGCGTGGATTCTGTTGGTTTATGCGCCGGTATGTCACTGGGTATGGGGAGGTGGATGGATCGGAGGGATGGGTGCGTTGGACTTCGCCGGCGGCGCCGTCGTCCACGTCAACGCCGGCATCGCCGCGCTGGTAGCGGCTTCGATGCTCGGGCCGCGGAAGGACTATGGTCGCCAGGCCCTGCTGCCCCACAACGTCCCGTTTGTGCTGCTCGGCACCGGTCTCCTCTGGTTCGGATGGTTCGGCTTCAACGGCGGCAGCGCCCTGGGCTCCAACGGAATCGCCGCGCTGGCCTTCGTCAATACCATGCTCGCGCCGGCCGCCACGGCCGTCGTCTGGGCGTTGTTGGACTACCTGCGGAATGGCAAGGTGACGGCCGTTGGGCTCGCCACCGCCATCGTCGTGGGCCTCGTCGCCATAACGCCGGCCGCAGGCTTCATCTCCCCAATGTTTTCGCTCCTGCTCGGCGCGATCGCGGCATTCCCAAGTTATTACCTGATCCTGTGGCGCTCGCGTACCCGGCTCGACGACTCGCTCGACGTGTTCGCGGCGCACGGCGTGGGCGGCCTCACGGGCGCCCTGCTCACCGGCGTGTTCGCCCAGCAGTCCATCAACGGCATCGCCGATGGGCTCCTGTTCGGCAATCCCACCCAGTTCATCATCCAGCTCGGCTCTGTCGTCGCCGTGCTGCTGTACAGCGGGGGCATTACCTTCGGCATCCTGAAGGTGCTTGGCCTCTTCATGAAGATCCGCGCGACGGATAAGGAAGAAGGCATCGGTCTGGACCTCACCTATCACGGCGAGGAGGCCTACGCCAACGGCGACGGCACGGTGCTGCTGCTCGACGAAGAGATGAATGGAGACGGCGCTTCCCATGGAGTGCACGTCAAACCGGCTCGTGTAGCCGGCGCCTGACCCCGCCACGCAATCCAGATACGGACATGAAACTCATTAAAGCGATCATTCGCCCCGAAAAACTAAACGACGTGCTCAAGGCCCTTTACCAGGCCGAAGTCCACGGCATCACCGTAACCCGCGTGCACGGCCACGGCGGCGAAACAGACCTGGTCGAAACCTACCGCGGCACCACCGTCAAGAAGGTGTTGACCGAAAAAGTGGCGCTGGACATCGGCGTCTCCGAGCCGTTTGTCGAACGGACCGTCCAGGCCATCCTCGGAGCCAGCCGCACCGGCGAGGTTGGTGACGGCAAGATCTTTGTCCTCCCCGTCGAAAAAATCTATCGGATCCGCACCGGCGAGGAAGACATGGCCGCGGTGACGCCCGTGACCGCCTGATCCAACACATCGGCGTTTTACTTCACTACGGACCCACAGAGCCCGCTCTCGCTTCGGCGAGGGCGGGCTTTTGTTTGTTCCTTCAACGCAAGGCCCTGGTATTCTTGCCGACCGGCGCAACGCTCCCTATCATAAGGCCGTATTCCCCTCGTCTTCCATCCAGATGCACCTATGGATACTGTTTATCTGGTCAGCATGATCGTTGGCGGCTTCTTCGTCCTGCTTTCCATCTTTGGAGGGGAGATGGAACACCACGTCGACGTTTCCAGCGATGTGCATGGCGATTTCGGCGGAGCTACCGCGCACGACTCGGATACGGGCGGCGGCGGCTTTGTGGACCTCCTCTCTCTTCGCACCCTGTTCTTTTTCCTGGCCTTTTTCGGTCTCACGGGCTCTCTCCTGTCGTGGACGGGCTCGAGCGAAACGCTGACTGCCATTACAGCCACGGTGGTGGGCCTCGTCGTCGGCTTAGGGGGCAACTTCGCCATCCAGCGCATCGGCCATGCCCGGGTCTCGAGCGAGATCACGTCGAACGACCTGACGGGGCTGACCGGACGGGTACTGATCCCGTTTTCGGGCAGCGACCGGGGGAAGATCAGAGTCGTGGTCAAGGGCAACGAACTCCGCCTGCCGGCCCGCTCCCTCGATGTCGAATCGGCTGAATCGTTCGAAACCGGCGATGAAGTGGTGGTCGTCTCGCGCGACGGCGTCACTGTCGAAGTCGTAAAGCCTACCTGAAACCTGCGCGGGGACTGTCCCCACCACACCCTTATTGGAACGGAACGTCTATGTTCGAGCTCATTGTCGCCGGCGTCATCATCCTGGCCATCCTCACCGTACTCGGCGTCATCCGCGCCAACCTGAAAATCTGCCAGCCCAACGAAATCCTCATCTTCAGCGGCAAACGACGGGTCCTGCCGGATGGCACGACACTCGGCTACCGCCTCATCCGCGGCGGCCGCGCGTTCCGCATCCCGATCATCGAGCGGGTGGATCACATGATGCTTACCACGATCCCTATCGATCTGTCGGTTTCAAACGCCTACTCCAAAGGGGGCATTCCGCTCACCGTCCGCGCCATAGCCAACGTCAAGATTGCCTCTACCGAGCCCGAGATTAACAACGCCGTCGAGCGCCTGCTCGGTAAACCGCTGGACGACGTGCAGGCGATCGCCAAGGAAACCCTCGAGGGCAACCTCCGCGGCGTACTCGCCCTACTGACCCCCGAGGAAGTGAACGAGGACCGGCTCAAGTTCGCCAAGCAGCTGGTCGACGAAGCCGACCAGGACATGAACGCCCTCGGGCTTCAGCTGGACACGCTCAAAATCCAGAGCGTAGAGGACGAACGGGGCTACCTGAAGGCCATTGGCCGACAGCGGACCGCCCAGATCATTGCCACGGCTGAAATTACCGAAGCCGAACAACGCGAGCAAGCCAAACTGGCTGAAGCTAAAGCCAACCAGTCGATCGCCGAGGCCGAGAACAAGGTACGTGTCGTTCGCGCCCAACTCGCCGCCGACGCCGAAGCCGAGGAGGCGAAGATCAGCATCGCCGCGAAAGTCGCCCAGGCGCGCGCCGAACAGGAGTTGGCCGAGCAGGAAATCACCCTCGCCGAAAAACGCCAGCGGTCCACGGTAATCGTCGCTGCCGAAGGCGAGCGCCGGGCGAAGGAAGAGATCGCCAAGGGCAACGCCGCTCGCATCTTCGAAGACGGGCTGGCCGAGGTAGAGGTTCTTCGCCGGAAACTCGAACTCTGGAACCTGGCCGGCCCGGACGCCGAGCGCCTGTTCCTCATCCAGATGCTCCCGGACATCCTGAAGCAGGTGGTGCAGACGGTCGACAACCTGAGGATCGACAAACTCACCGTGGTCGATAATGGCGGCGGGAATGGCGGCGTGCCGGCTGTGTTTAACCAGATCGCCGGCGCCACGCCGGCCCTGCTGGAAAGCCTGAAAGCATCCACGGGCATCGACGTGGCCGGGATGCTTGGCCGGGCGTCGGCGCACAATGATTGAGGGGGAATACAAGGGGGTGTAAAGTGGTCCAAGGGCTGAGGTACATCCACAAATCCATCGTCCTATGCGCCGGCCTTCTTCCATTTCCCTATTTGCCCTCCTCATCGTCACCTTTTCCCCCGGCTGCCGCGTGATCGACAGCGAAGACGAAGCGGAAGTAGCGTTGTTCGCTTACGCCTCTGCGTCGTGTGCCCCCTGGGATGGGCCGGCGCTGGATCTGGTGCTGACCACACGGGAACAGAGTTGCGCGAATATCGAACACGTCACATACGGCGATGGCCCCGCGCTGGACTTCACACGCCTGGTCATCTACGGGATCAACGAGCCGGAAAGCGGCCGGAGCTGGACGATCGATCTTGACGAAGACGGGGGCCTCACGCCGGCCAGCGCCGGCTGGGGCCAGAGGTGCCCTGGAAACGAACAGAGCTGCGCGCCCATCGACCGGGCGACGGTGGCGTTCACCCCGGCCGGCGATGACGCGTTTACGATTATGACCACCATTCTCTATCCCGACGGTTCCGAGGACACCACTCGACGCAACGTGTGCGTTTGCCCGCGCCCAAGTTTTCCATTGTGCGGCTGACGCCGGCTCGAGCTCAGGAACGCAACGCCAATAGCCCGCATAGGATCAAAAAGGCCACGTGAATCCAGATGGTCGACACGGGTTTGGCCGCGACACTTTTCATCCCGATCACCAGGCCGTCACGTTCAGTGTATACTGGGCGCCGAAGATGTTTTCTCCCCCGGCGTCCACCACGATCAGGGCTTCGTAACTGCCGGCGTTGAGCGTATCAAGCGGCAGGCGATGCCGGAGGGAGTCGCCCGGATACAGCCGCAACGACATGGCCTGATGACGTTCGACGAGTTCGCCGGCAGGGGTATAAAGCTCTACAGAGATCAAGGGCTCGATCATCACATCACCCGTGTTTTCCAGGTCCGCCGTCATGATGCGCACACCAGCCTCGTCATGTACATCGACCCCACGAAACAGGAGATTCGCGTGACCAGTGCCCTCGATATGGGTGGCTAACTGGACGCTCTGGCGGACATCGTGTGTCGCCGGCGACGCAACGGCATCAGCAATAAACTGGAAGGCCCCATGCGTGGACTCAATGGCCAGGTCGGACACCGAGAGCAGGCTTCGATAGGATCCAGCGGGCGGCGCCCCCTTCAGACGCGCGGGGACGGTGATATCATAATCGACCCGCCGCGCTTCGCCGGGCGCAACGGAGAAGCGAGACGGCGATACGACAATCCAGCCGGCGTTACTACGGCGATGCGTGGCCGGAGGCCTGAGGGTCGCCAGGGAGTCGCTATCGAGCCGATAATCGTGCTGAAGCACCTGAACGTCGCGCGGCGTGTTCGAGTCGTTTCGGACCAGGAACGAGCCGGCGTAGCGGTCGCCGGGGCGAACCGTGCGGTCGTCCATGAGCCGGCCGTGGACCGAAAGCTGGGCGAACGCGGGAGTGACCGAAAGTAAAAGGAGTACCAGAACGATGCGGATACGCATGATGGTCAGAACCCCATCGTGTTTGGTGATCGGGGCCACGCGCTATGCGGGGCCAGGATGCCGCGCGGTTTGGGGACGCGGCGAAGGGACGCGCAGGAGGAGTCCGGACGACTCGGCGGGGTGTGGGGTAATAAAACGCCAGGCTCAGGGGGGCTTGAGCCTGGCTAAGAGATGTATCGGCGGAAAGGGTAGAAGTATTAAATGACTTGAAAAACCGGGCAGGATAGCGAAACCCCAAATAATTGAGTCATCCCGAGCCTGTCGAGGGACCTCCCGGACGATCGAGAGGTCCCTCGACAGGCTCGGGATGACTCGGATACGGGAATTAGCGATTTTGGCCTTTAACCATGTGTTCATGCCCGGTAAGAAAGCCCCGTGCAACTGGGCTATGGGTCTCAGCATGACATGATCGCAGGATCTGCGTAATATCGGATATTAAATCACGCCGTCTTCGCCCAGTGGCCGCGGAGCTGGCCGACGGTGATGCCAACATGCGCGAGCGCCTCGTCCACCTCCCGCATCCAGCCGGCGGGGTGGTAGCGGCTCATGCGACGGACGGTCAGACGGTCGCCGGCCTCCTCCGACGGCCAGATAAAGGCCTCTCCGATCCACCCATCCTCTTCCGGCGGGAGGATGAGGGCGATGGGACCGCTCTCCTGCCCCGGCGTGGGATAGAATGCCCGGGCCGCCGGCGAGGCCTGCGCCTCGATCTTCGCCAGCCCGCGATCGCTGAAGAGCCCCGGGTTCCAGCGGGCGATCAGGCACAGGGTGTCGAACAACCGATGCTGGAGGTCCGCTTCGTCGATCCGGTACAGGATGTCCACTAGGCCGGCGTCGACCAGCAATGTGTCGTGAAAGGCCGCGTCGACCTCGTCCTCCCCTTCCGAGGAGCGCGTCACCTGAAGGCCCATTCGCTGCCGGCCGTACTCCACCAGAAACGTCACCTCGAACGAAGCATACGACGTCCCCATCCGCGCCTGGTAGTGTAGACCGGCCGTTTCTGCCAGCGTCCCGACCAGCTGGTAGGCGAGATCGTCCTCCGCCTCCGTCTCGTACGGGGGATGATAAAACAAAGCCGGCTCCTGGAGCAGGTGGCGTACGGAGGAAGCCGCGGGGACCGGGAAGAGGCGGCCGATGGCCGGGCGTGGGTTCTGGGCGTTCAGCATGAGCGTGTCCGTTTCTGTGGGATGAAACCCTGTTCGGGTCAGGTAGGAGCAAGATAAAAAGGCAGGGTGACAACATTGTGTCATAGGGCAATAACCCTGAAGATGGCCACGTTATCCACACGACCCCGCGATTCACATCCCCGTTTCCGCGCACCCATCGCTACCGCTACCATGGCACTTCGCACGATCGCATTCCTGCTGGTTTTCCTCATCGCCCGCGCCGGCCTGGCCCAGGGCCTGATCATCGGGCCGGACTACCACTTCTCCCCCATCTCCCTCACCGAACACACCGTCGATGCCGCGATCGACGAGCAGGTGGCCGTCGTGAATGTCAGCCACACGTTCACGAATCAATCGCGCGCCCAGATCGAAGGCACGTTCCTCTTTCCGCTCCCCAAGGACGCGCAGGTATCGCGGTTCAGCATGGAGATCGATGGGAAAGAGGTGGCTGGCGAGCTCCTCGCGGCCGACGAAGCGCGGGCGATCTACGAAGCCATCGTCCGCAAAAATATCGATCCGGCCCTGCTGGAAATGGTGGAGCACCGCACGTTTCGGGCAAACATCTTTCCGATCCCTCCCGGCCAATCACGCACGATCACCCTCCGGTATGACGCCACCCTGCCGGCGGATGGCGCGACGGTCGCCTTCACCTATCCGTTCCAGGGCATCCTCGGGTCGCGCGGGCCCGGGGTAATCCCGATGCCACGGCCTATGCCGCACCGCGAGGACCGTCGGGAACCCCGGGATCGTCCTGATCGAGAACCGCAGGCGACGCATACGACCCTCACGGCCACGATCCGGAGCGACCGGGGCGTCGGCGCCGTGTATTCGCCGTCGCACGCGGTCCAGACCGAGCGCCGGAACAGCCGGCACGCGGTCGTCCGTTACGAGCACACCGGCGACCGCGACGGGCGCGATTTTGTACTCTACGTGACCCGCGACAACGCGGAAGTTGGCGCCACGCTGTTGTCCCACCGCCCCTACAGCGACAAAGCGGGGTATTTCATGTTGATGCTATCGCCCAACGCCGAGCGCGGCGCGGAGGCCGTCCAGCCGCGCGACGTCGTCTTCGTGCTGGACACCTCGGGCAGCATGGCCGGCGACAAGATGACCCAGGCCCGCGACGCGCTCCGCTACTGCGTCCAGCGCCTCGGCGCTCAGGACCGGTTCGGGATCGTCGCCTTCAGCTCGGATGTCGATGCGTTTCGCGAGACGCTTGTGCCGGCCTCGGCGAAAGAAGACGCGCTGTTTTTTATCGACCAGCTCGAGGCCCGCGGCGGCACCAACATCGACGAAGCGCTGAAAACGGCGCTCGGGCAGCTGGACGATAGCCGGCGGGGCCAGATCGTATTCCTGACGGACGGCCTTCCCTCGACCGGCGAAACCGACGAGGAGGCGATCCGCAAAAACATCCGCACCGCTAACGGGCAGGACGTGAACGTGTTTGCCTTTGGCGTCGGCTACGATGTCAACACCCGCCTGTTGGACGGGTTAGCGGCCGAATCGGGGGCGTTCGCGGACTACATCTCCCCGGAAGAAACCATCGAGGAGCGCGTCGGCGGCTGGTACGACAAGGTGCGTTTCCCGGTGATGACGGATCTGAAGCTAACGATCGAAGGCGGAGAGACGTTTGCCGTAAGCCCGGGCCGGATGCCCAATCTCTACAAAAACGGACAACTCGTCGTCGCCGGCCGTTACCGTAAGGCGGGGCCGGCGCGGATCCATCTCACGGGGATGCTGGACGGCCGGGAGCAGTCGTTCCAGTACTCATTCGATATGCCGGAACGGGAGCGCGAGCGCGACTTTGTCGCCCGCCTCTGGGGCCAGCGCCGAGTCGGAGCCTTGCTGGATGAAATCCGGATGCACGGGGAAAGCGACGAACTCAAAGAAGAAGTCATCGCCCTCGCAAAGGAGTTCGGCATCGTTACGCCCTATACCTCGTATCTGGTGACCGAGGACGAGTCGATGGCGATGGATCAGATGCCGCCGCCCGGTGCGCCGCGGCCGACGTATCAAACCCGGAGCATGAGCGCCGACGCCGGCTTCAGCCAGACGTCCGGCCAGGCGGCCGTCGAAATGAGTAAATCGATCCGGGAGATGCGTGAGGCCGAGGTGGCCGCGCCGGCCGAGGCCGGCGTCGCTGCCATCCAGGGCCGCACGATGGTGCAGACTTCAGAAGGCATCTGGCAGGATGACGATTTCGACGCCGCGAAGGACAAGCCTCTCGCCATCGCCTTCGGGTCCGACACCTACTTCCGCCTCCTCCGCCTCTATCCGGACGCCCTGCCCTTCGCGCAGCTCGGGGAAAAGGTGGTGTTTAAACTCGGCGAGCATTTCGTTTCCATCGAGGCAGGTGGTGATACGCTGGACGACGCAGCGCTTAGGCGATTGTTTGGCTGATCGCGCCCAATCCGGGTTCAAATTCTAATACGCCTTTAATACAGCGTGCCCGCAGCTCGTGTATCATTCACTGATCTTACGCAGCAGCCCTGATTGGAGGAAGCCAGTGGCCGAATTATGGCCATGGCCACATGTCTATCGTGTGCCTGCCCGGCTGGCGCGTAATGGTAGTCCTTCAGCATCATTCCCGGGCGATATACAGCGCGTCGCCACCATTGTGCGATACAAAGGCATAAATTCCCATTAAAAAACCGGTATTGAACGAGCGATTTCCCCGATTCTTTCTGCATCAGAACCAGGAAGTCCTATCTTGTACTGAGTACGTGCGCCTCATGTATTCATCACCCGTCATGCTGAACTCGCCGAACCGTAGCACTGATTCCGCTCTACAAGCTGAGAAGGTGAAGCTATGCCTTGTCGGGATTGAATCGATGTCGGACCTCGCCGAGGACACACCATCGGACAGTGTTTCCGTCATAGCTCGCTTATCCTGGACGTTCTTTGATCGCATGGTCGATTCGCCGCAACTGCCGATCGGCTGTGATGCGCTTTGCTGCGCGTGGTCGCTCGATGAGCAGCCCCGTTTCGACCGTCTCTGCCGGCTGGCCAGGGAGGCAAAAATCCCCGTAATTGCATTGTGCGACGCCCCAGGCGATATCGTCCCCGCCCTGCTGATGGGCGCTGACGAAGCCGTCCCGTTGCCTTTCGACCTCGAGTGGCTCGACGCCCGCATTGCGGTGTTCAGGCGATGGACGAATCCCCCGCAGGCTACTGAAAGCACTCCAATTAGGGAAGCTGATACATCCTATCAGCTCGTTTTTGGCTCTTTGAAGATGGACCTTGTGGCGAGAACACTGCACATCAACGATGAGCCCATCGAGTTGACGTACAAGGAATTCGAATTGCTTCGTTTTATGATGGAGCGCCCTGGAAAATGCTGTTCGCGGGATGACATCCTCGATCATGTATGGGACATCGACTTCCATACCGGCACCAACATGGTTGAAGTGTATATGTTTTATTTGCGCCGCAAGCTGCGTGAACACCATGCGTCGGATCTCATACAAACGGTGCGAGGTGCCGGATACCGGCTCTCCTTGCCGCAAAACGGGGGTATAACACCATGAATGACCCCATGATTACCAGAGGGAGGATCAGAGTTTCAGCGGCGGTATTGGACAAGTTGGCGCTGGCAGCTACCCGTGAAGTACAAGGGGTGCACGATATCGAGCACCTCGTTGTCGGCGCATTGATCGGCAGTATTGCCGGCGGCGCGCTCGGCTTTTCACAGGGCGGGCCTGCGGGTGCCGCGATAGGCGCCTCATTTGGCACTGCTGCCGGGGCCTTTCTCGGCCATTTGATAGAGCAATCGGTCGATGCACTCCACGATACGGAGTCCGATCACCCACCACTCCACGTCCGAATCAGCGCCGAATATGGGTCGAACTTGTATCAGGTTGCTGAGGATGTGCGCCGCCGCGTTCGGGAGACGGTTTACGATCTCGCCGGCCTGCGAGTCGGCGCCATCGAAATAGAAATAGTTGAGGTTGTACAACCACGTGCCGTGCGCGCGCGAATTCACTGACGGCCTCCTTCCAGCAACGACAGGTCCGCCCACTCAAACACGCCACGCGAATGAACGAATCGATTCTTACGACAAGTTGGCGATCGATCACGCTCGTACTGGGCGTCTTCCTCTTGCTTCTGGGCGCAACGCTCGCAGGGTATGCTGTCGTGCCAGGGAAGGGCCTTTCAGGTTCACTCGGTGGGGCTACGTTGGCGTTCGATCTATCCGATCAATCCGCTGCCGTGCGGAGTACCTGGTTTGGGACCGGTATCCTGGGCGTGCTGTTGTCGTTGTTACTGCTGCGCATCGGATTCGCGCGTATCGGCCAGAGGGGAAAACAGGTGATCCTGAGCGATGTGTCTTCGTCCGGAGCATTCGGCAGCGGACGCGTATCCATTGCCATCGACAGTCTGACGGCATTGCTCGTACATGTTGCGGAGCGCGTCGAGGGGATTCGCGAGATCGACCCTAAACTGCAAATGACAAAAAAGGGGTGGCGTCTCGACTGCGTCGCCGCTATAACACCCGATGCCTTGATGCCTTCAGTGACCTCGGCCTTGAAGGCACAGCTAAAGGACACACTGGAGCAGCACACGGGCCTACCGGTTGCCACGGTGAACATATCGGCGCAACTTCTCCCCATTCGGAATTTAAAACGCGTACGATAACTGGCATTACTTACCATGGGCCCAGGAGATCCGTTTAAAACTATTCATACACCCATCGGGGACGACAGACTGGATCCACCCGCAATCGATTCAGAAACGGGGACCTCGGTACATTCGAGCTATTCCCCCACAACCGATATGAAACTCCGCTATATGCTACTCGGGTTTTTATTCGGCGCCCTTTTCGGTGCCAGCGTCCTGACATTCGGGTGGGGCAATACGCTCTTGATCGGGCTATGCGGTGGCGTGGGACTCCTGGCCGCGCTAATACTACATGAACTTGCGAATGGCCGATTCGACGTACGAGCCGCCTGGCATGCGTTGCGAAATACACGTTGATCGCACTTATGTCCGCTCACTTTATTGGTGATTGTAATGACTAAGAAATCGAGATCGAATATCACGCAGGACAACACCGTTGAAAACATGGCCGACGATCCTGTTCGTTCTACGGGCATGGCCTTGCGCGAGAAGCATCCCGCAGCACCCGGTTCTATCGTCCTCAAAGGGGAAAATGGAAGAACGGTGATTCAGACGGAAGTTGTAGCAAAAATCGCCGGCCTCGCGGTGCGTGAGGTGTCAGGGGTCCACAAACTCGTGCCGTATGGCGCGGGCCAATCGGTGGCGTCGCTGGCCAGTGCGATCACGCGGAGTGACATCAAGGACCTCGGTGTGCAGGTCGAGGTCGGACAGAAAGAGGCGGCGATCGATGTACGAATCATCACCGACTATGGAGCCAATATCCCCGAGATCGCGCGATCGATCCGCCAGGTAGTCGCTGAACGAATAGCGAGCATGACCGGACTTGTCGTGGTCGAAGTCAATATCGATATCGTCGATCTTTATTTCGGACAGGACGACGACGGGCTTTCGCCCCGAGACGCCCGTGTCGAATGATCGCGGTGGGTACTCAGTGCAATGCGTCCTTACTGGCGCCGACCTCTATCCCTCCATCCAGCCCGGTTCGAGGCACATCAGCATCTCTAATGTAATTCTAATCCGGTTCTAACACCGCTCTAATATGCGGTGCGTCGTTTTGCTCAATATTGAGTGGTCATCATCCGGTGGCGTTCACCCAGCAAAATGACATAGCACCCTATGGAAACGAGCAGGACGTCCAAGAAAACTTCATCGGCCAGGACGACGGCCGTTTCAACTTCGGCGAGCGCCCATCACAGCGGAGCACATGTGCTGGAGGGTGATCGCGGCCGGACCATGATCCACCGCGAAGTCGTCGCAAAGATCGCCGGCCTGGCCGTACGCGAAGTGGAAGGCGTCTACCGGCTTGTCTCATACGGAGCAGGTCAAGCTGTTGCATCATTGGCCCGGTCCATCACACGCTCGGATGTAAAAGACCTCGGTATTCAAGTCGAAGTAGGGCAGAAGGAAGCCGCCATCGACGTCAAGATCGTGACCGAATACGGGTACAGCATCCCCTCGATCGCGGAATCAATCCGAAAAAACCTCGACCACCGCGTCCATGAGATGACGGGGCTCAATGTAGTGGATATCAACATCGAGGTCATGGATCTCTATTTCCCAGAGGATGAGGTGGTCGATGCCGCCGGAGCCCCCACCCGGCGTGTCGAATAATCGCCTTGATAACCGGCCGCCACTAACCGGTTATGGCTTGTATCATTCCGCTCATCCGCGAGCCCTCTCTCATCATTGCGCACAGCCCTGGAGGCCGCGTGTTAACGAATAGAAAACACCATGGACTGTATTGATAGAATCAAGCGAGTTTCGAAGACTCGCAATATGTGGAAGGGTGCGGCAGTGCTCCTATGGCTCCTGTCATACACCGGGATTTCCAGCGCTCAGGTTTCTGATCTGAGCTATACCCTTTCTCCTACCGCCCAACGCGTCAACTGGGCTGGCGATGCCGGATTGAAGGATGGCTATCAGTTTGGAGGATCCCTGGGCTTCGGCTTCGGGGAATTCGTTCAGCTGAGTGGACTGTATATGCTGGGCCGCGATTTCGCGACCGACTTTGGAGACTTCTCGTCAGGCGACTCCCTGTTCATGCAGTCGATCGAGTCCATTCCATCGCGGGATCTCGAATTGCAGCGTTATGGCGGCGAACTGCGGCTCAATATCGCACGCGGGTCGATTACCCCCTTCATTACCGCAGGCACCGGCCTCATCAAGTTCGAACCCAAAGATCTGGAGTCGTTCGAGCGCATCTACCTGTCGGGCGGAGCCGGTGTGTCGTTCAGTGTGGCGGATCGGTATAGGCTTTCCGTACAGGCGCAAAACCTGGCGTATCGGTACAGTCCGTCTTCTTTATTCTCGGTGGATGAACTTGCCACCCTCGGCGACACCGGTACGCTCAGCGAGCAGCAATCCGTCCGCAACTGGGCGTTCAGCGGTAGTCTTTCGCTCTTCCTTGGCGGGCGGCGCCCGGGGCAACTGTCTGAAATTGACCGCGCGTTCAGCGACCAGTTCTCCAGCGGGTTGCGAGGACTTAGTGTGACAGCTGAACCCTTTTACGGGCAGATTAGCTTCGATGAAAATCTGGGGTACCGGACCAGCCAGACGGTTGCCGGCGTCGGTGCGAGTTTTGATTTCGGGCCCTACCTGGGATTGCGCGGGTTCTACTGGCGTGGCTTAGACGGGAGTGCAGCGGACGACATCCAGTTCTACGGCGGCGAGATGCAGTTCAACCTGAGCGACGGAGAGGGAGTCGTCCCGTACTTATTGATAGGGGGAGGCTACGTTGACGTACTGAATGGGTATCAAGTACCAGATGCACTCGTCGAAGCCAAGGACAATCCGTTCGCGGTTGGCGGCGGCGGTCTGGCGTTCCCGATTTCGCCGCGCTTCAAATTGCACGCCGGCGTGCGCGCCATGTTAATGAGCACGGACAACCTGGAATCCATCAGCGCGCCGAATCAGGTTCAGACAAGTTGGATGTATACCGGTGGCGTCAAGTTCGCACTGGGTGGCCAGCGGGCTACACGCCCCGATGTGCTGTACAGACAAGAAATGGAGGACGAAGTCGCTCGTGTACAGTACGAAGCGGCCCTTCGAGAAGCTGAATTGAACGACGCCATTGCCATTTCGCAGGCACGCACCGACTCGCTGAATCACGCACTTCTGCTCGCGGACGCGCGCGGCGATTCGTTGAATGCATCCCGGCTACGGCTCGAAAAAGCAAGCCAGGAAGCGGCTCAACAGCGCATCGAAGATCAAGCAAACCGGGCCGCGCACGTAAGCGAAGCAGCGCAGGTCACTGCCGAGCCTGCGGTGGTTCGCACCGCCAGCGGTGATCGTTTTGTCACGCTCCCTCTTCCTGAAGAAGGCGAACTATACATCCGGTTCGGCACGCCCGGCGGCGTGAACATCGAATCGACCTATGAAGAAACAGGCGTGAGCGCTCCGCAGCCAACAACAGCGGTATCCGCTCCAGTTGAGCCGCCGCTCACGAATACCCAGATCCGTGCGATCATGAGCGAGACGCTCCGGGAAGCTCTGCGTTTACAGGAGACCGATTCCCTGCGCAGCCAGGCGCTGCCTTCGCAAAACAAGACGGGCAGTGAATCCATCGATCGGCAGCAGGAAATCTTCGACCAGCTCCAGCTGCGGCTCGACGAACTGGAACGCCGCATCGATTCGACGCAGCGTCCTTCTCAACCCGCACCCACGGGCGACGTGAGGCCGCCTGCCGGCGTCACCCAGGATGACATCGGGCAACTCGAGCGTCGCTTCGAAGACCGATTGGACGATCGTATCGAGTCGCTTCGCGCCGAGATTCGTGCGATCCCGAGATCGAACACAACGCCGCAACCGGCACCGCCTGCCGTCGTCGTCGTGCAGCCGGCCGAGTCGGCCGGCCAGACGCAGACGGTGGAACAGGTCGAGGTCGGCTCAATCTCGGGAAGCGGCCGTCAGCGTCCCTCGTATCAGCTGGACCATATCCGGCCATTTATCGGATACAATCTCGGAGGAGATCCGAACCAGTTTCTGGTCGGGCTACGCGCCGAGTGGCAGCAACGGCAAGGCACCAGCGCATGGCGTTTTCTGCCAGAACTCGTCCTCGGGTTTGGCGAGGGTTCGACCATGATAAACCCCAGTCTGAATGTTGCCGTCCCAGTGGTCCCAATACAGCGGCTTTACCCGTACGTCGGAGGCGGACTTGGCTTGCTTGGATTTCTAAGTGCGCCCGATGGAACAGACGCCTTCGAGGCCACTCTCAACCTCCTGGTTGGGACAGAATTCGATATGGGGACGAGCCGCCTCTTCATCGAATATGCGAACATCGACTTATCGAGTTACAACCGCATCAATGCAGGGTACAGATTAACGTTCTAACCAGCTCTCGACCGCTTTTCCCCGCCCTGTATTTCCCTGCACCAGGCTTTTTCCGGATGATGCCATGCGCTACCACCCCTTACTTGCGGGACTGTTGGCTGTTTGCATCGGGTCAAATCCCTCCCTGGCACAACAGGCTACTGATCTTCCCTCCGATGCGCAGCGTGCGGATAGTTCGGCGCGCCCGGTCATGGAGCGCGTGACGATGCCATTGCCCGAGTCCGGGCTGTTTTACCTCCGGATGGGGACCCCGGGCGGTGTACAGATCGACAAACGACGCACCGTGAGACACGCTCCGAGAACGCCTGATAGGCCGGCGGCACTTCCTGTCGCCGCGCCCGAACCGATGTTCCTCTTGATCCCTACCCCGCCTGTGTCGGAAGCGGTCGTTCAGCGCGCCGCGCCTGCAACGACTGAACGGCTCGCTCCGACACCCTCCGAAGAAGGTGCAGACTGGAGGGATCTACAGGACCTCGAGCGCTACTTGCTTGAGCAAATGACCGCCCGCATCGATGCGTCGATCGAAAAGAATCGAGCCCTCATGCGCGAAAGCGAGGCCTACTTGATCGGGCGCATCGACGACCGATTCGATGTGCTCCGCCGGGAGATCTCGGAATTACGCGCCACGCTGCAACCCGCCGGCCAGACTGCTGTCGTAACAATACCGGGCGGACAGGCACCTGGACGGGATACGACGAGTAGCCTGGCCATTCGAGCCAATGAAGCCATCGTACCGTCTCTGGATGCACAGACCCAGCGCACGCTCACCCCTGCACCTCCCCCCCACTTGTCCTTGCCCATCGTCGAACGCATTGAACGGGCTATGCTCGAGACCGGTGTCTTTCTGGCGCTGTCGATCAACTTCGAGCTCGGTAAGGAACAGCTCCTGCCTTCCTCCCTACCCACCCTCGACGCCGTTGGCCATGTCCTGACCAATTATCCTGACCTGCAGATCGAGATTGCAGGCCATACCGATTCTACCGGCCCCCTGGCGTTAAATCAGACGCTCTCGCAGGCGCGGGCCGAGTCCGTCCGCTCGTATCTCCTCGCTACAAATCCCGGCATCGTCCCGGAGCGGCTTGTGGCGCGCGGATACGGACCTACCCGGCCGCTCGCCAGCAATGATCGACCAACCGGACGCATGCTCAACCGGCGGGTAGAGTTTACCGTCCTCAATCCTGAAGCGACGCAACGGCTCACGCGCACCACTTCGCTATCACCCGTGGATTCATCGACGACGGATAGCGAAGTACTCCGCCTGCTGCGCGAACTGCTCGAACAAGAACTGCTGCGTACCGAGCCTGCACGCCCAGACACTTTGCATTGACGATTATGAACGCGAAACGCGTACCCACTCCGCTTATGTCTGCCCTGATCACAGGGCTCTTCCTCGTTGCAGGATGCACTGCTCCCGAACCTCCGGCAGTGGAGATGCAGGACGGTCGCCTCGTGCTCGCCGGCGCTTCCCTGGAGGAGCACATCGAACGTTCGTTGGCCTTTGAAGGCAGAACCTTCGTGTGGAAAAACCCGGAAGGAGATGTTACGCTCGAAGGAATAGATGCTCCAATCGCGACCTTACGTTTTACGAAACGAGCAAGGGGAAACGACCGAGTCGCTGCGCAAGAGCATCTCGATGGCATTGAGCTACGTGAAAGTGGCAGCGAATCCGCATTCTCGTTCACGGCGCATTATCCACGTAAATCCACACACAGTGCTGTCGCGTTGGCCGGCCAGCTCCCCAGAGCTACGAACCTCTCACTCGAAATCAATAATGGTAATATCGCGTTGACAGATGTCGCCGGCGACCTTACTGCAAAAAGCGTCAATGGCTCGATCACGGTTCGGCATCAGAACGGTACCCTCAAGCTGGCCACCGAGAATGGTGATATCTTCCTGGTGGAAAACACCGTGCATCTATCTCATCGTATCGAAATGACAACCCTGAACGGGGACATAGAACTCTTTCTCCCGGAAAACATCGACGCAACTGTAGACGCCAGTACGTCCGTCGGCACGATCGAGTTGTCCGGTCTTGCGCTCTCCACAAAAGCATTCGAACAAACATCCGTGGGTGCTGCATTGGAAGCCACGCTCGGAAAAGGTGGCCCAACAATCCTACTGAGCACCCAGAAAGGGCGAATTAATATCGGCACGATCCCCGTATCTATACCCGAGAAGAGGCCTGAGACTACTGGCGTCGACTCAGTAGAGGTCCAGCAAACGGTGCCCGACTATCCAATGCCTGACACCACAACAACGCCGGCTCGCCAACCGGTGTTGTAATGTGCCGTACTGCGTCTTCGAGTTCATGATGGTTACCGATCCGGTACATTTTGCCTACCTTGTGGCTCTGCATTCGAAGACATGCGTAGGAGCTGTATGATTCCCTTTGTTGTACCACAGGATGCCCGCGTTCCCAGGGACTCTCTGTCGATCTCCCAGTCGCTCGCGGATTCCAGCGCCGCGGCGGATTCACTTCAGAGCGACAGTTCGATCTTATCGCTCACCCCGCGACTGGCCGAGGCGCAATCCCAGCTCATCGACGGTCAATGGGAAGAGATCATCAAGACGTTTTACACCGAACTTACGAGCATTGCGGCGACGTTCATCCCCAGGCTGGCCAGCGCCTTGTTCGTCCTTTTCCTGTTCTACCTCCTGTTCCGATTTAGCAGCAAGCTCCTGCGCCAGCTCTTACATCGGAGCAAACATGTTGACGCCGGCCTGGAAGGCCTGCTCACGAAGACCTACGCCGTCGTCGCGTGGATCTTCATCGGGATCATGGTGCTCGCACAGTTCGGCATCAACGTCACCGCTCTGCTTGCCGGCCTGAGCGTGGCCGGCATCGCGGTGGGGTTTGCGGCGCAAGATACCCTCCAGAACTTCATCGCCGGCATCACCATCCTGACCGATCGTCCCTTTCGAATCGGTCATTTTGTTGAAGTGGACCAGGTGTATGGGCAGGTAGAGGAAATCACGCTCCGTTCCACGCGTGTACGAACCCCGAATAACGAGGTCATGGTGATGCCCAATTCGCTGATGATCAACCAGAAACTGGTCAACCATTCGCTCTTCGGAGTGCTGCGTATCGAGATCCCGTTCGGCATTGCGTACAAAGAATTTCCCCAGGAGGCTCGCGACGTGGTGCTTGCTATCGTTAAGGGCGACGAACGCCTGCACCCCGATTATACGCCGGATGTCGTGGTGACATCCCTGAACGACTCCAGCGTGGACATGAAGCTTAGGCTCCACATCAGCGACTCAAAACTGGCTGTCCCGATGAAAAGCGAGTACACGGAACGGATCCGGGAAGCGCTCCGCGATGCCGACATTGAAATCCCATTCCCACACCTCCAGCTGTTTATCGACGAAGCGAAGGCATTCCCCCAGGGCGGGGTCGCCTGAGCGCGACCGCATCGTATCCGGGGTTCGCGCGGGCATATCCGTAAATCTTATCACAAATTTTCATAATGAACCCGGGAATTCGCGCGGGCATTTCGCAAACCCCGGGTTCGCGCGGGCATATCCGCAAATCTTATCACAAATTTTCATAGCGAACCCGGGCTACGGGTTGACATCTACGAATCACTTCGTATATTATCTACGAACCTATTCGTACATTAACTCCAGACCATCGTGCCTCCAGAATCCACCCTGCCCCGCCCCACCGATGCCGAGCTAGCGATCCTGCGTGTATTGTGGGATTGCGGCGCCAGCACCGTGCGCGCCGTCCACGAAGCGCTCGAGTCCACCCAGTCGACCGGCTACACGACCGTCCTCAAGCTGATGCAGATCATGCACGGCAAGGGCCTGGTGACGCGCGACGACGCCAACAAGGCGCACGTATACCGGCCGGCTGTTGAGGAGGAGGCCATCCAGCGCAACCTGGTGGCATCATTGCTCGACCGGGCGTTTCAGGGCAGCGCCGAGAAGCTCGTGCTCCGCGCCTTATCCCTGAAACCCAGCACCCCCGAAGAACTCGCCGCGATTCGTGCGTTGTTGGACAAACTGGAGGACACGCCATGAACGCGACTTTTGTAGATCTTGCGGGCTTGGCGCTACTGCACTCGCTGTGGCAGGGATTGGTAATCGCTGGGGCGTTGGGCCTGGCGCTGCACCTGCTGCGCGGCGTCTCACCGGGGGTGCGGTATCTGGTGTGTTGGGTGGCGTTGGTGGCGATGGTTGCCGCGCCGGTGGGGTTGGTGTTGGGTGGACAGGGGGGACTCGCTGGACAGGGTGTTGGGGGATGGGAGGAAGGAGCGGTGGCGCCGGCCACGACAGAGGGTTTGGGGGGTGGAGTGGATGAGGAGTTGGCGGCCTTGCAGGAATCCAGTTTTGCGGTGCGGCCGTTTCTGGTTGTGGGGTGGTTGGTGGGTGTTGTTGTGATGCTCGCCCGACTGGTGCTGGGTTGGCGGGCCGTGCATCGACTGTGCCGGCTGCCGGGCGAGGCGCTCGGCGAGGACCTACGGCTGGCCGTCGACCGGTTGCGGAATCGGTTGGGGATAGACCGGCTCATCCGCATCACCGTGACCGACCGCGCCGGCGAGCCGATGCTTATCGGATGGCTCAAGCCCGTTGTCCTGATCCCGGCCGCCCTGCTCGCCGGCATGCCGGTAGCGCAGGTCGAGGCCATCCTCGCCCATGAGCTGGCGCACATCCGCCGGCACGATTACCTTTTCGCCGTGCTTCAATCGCTGATGGAGGCCGTGCTGTTTTACCATCCGGCCGCGTGGTGGATTTCGGGGAAGATCCGCGAGGAGCGCGAGCGGGCGTGTGACGACCTGGCGGTAGCGGCGATCAACAACCGGGTGACGTATGCCCGTGCGCTGGCCGGACTGGAGCAGCGCCGGGTGGAGTCGACGCGGCTGGCGCTGCTGGCTGGCGGAGGGTCGTTGCTGGAGCGGATCCAGCGCCTGGTGGAGCCGCCGGCGCCGGACCGGTTGCGGTCGAGCGCCGGCGTGGTGCTGGTGGTGGCGATGGTGGTGATTTCCGGCTTCTTGATGGCGGCCTGCAACGAAAAAACCCTGCCTGGAGAGCCCCTCGTCGAAGACCTCGCCGCCCTTCCCGACGAGCTGGCCACGATGATCCAACAGGCGGATATCGAGGGGACGATTACGTACCTGCACGACCGGCGGGAGGCGGGGGATCCGGGGGCGTATCAGCTGTTGCTGGATGCTTTTCGGGCAGCGAAGGATGACGAATTGCGCCGTAACATGGTGTTCGTCTTCGCCCACTTCAACACGCTGGAGGCGGATCGAGAGCTGATCCGGATTGCTGAGACAGATTCGGAACCGAGAGTTCGGCAGAATACAGTTCGAGCCATCAATATGCGTATCCCCCGAGATCAGGCGGCCACTTATGGTGTCGCATTCACCCGGGGAGAGCCCATCGGATACAACGAACACTATCCCAAAATGTCCGATGAACAGATTGAAGCCGTCCGCCCGGGATTGAGGCGCATTGCGCTAGATTCCGACAACCCATCTAACTCATCTGCCGTGCATGCACTGGCGTGGCATGGTGACGAAAAAGAATTGCTCGAGGAGTTATTGATGGGTAGTGAAAACTATCTGCTACTTTCTGATGCCGTGGTGTTGCTGGGAACACCCGATGATCAGGGACGCTCCCTCAGGGATCTCTATCATCGCTGGAACGGCGAGGGATTGGGACGACACCACGTTTTAGGTCGACTGGTATCCAGCTTCCCTTCCATGGAAGGCGTTGAGTTGGTACTCGACGCCGCGAGAGACGACATGAAGCAACATTTCGAGGGGGAGTACGCGATTCTGATGGGTTATCTCGAGCGTTTTCCGCCGGAGCTTCGCCTGAACGCCATCACTCGATTGGAACAGGAGCAGGGGACATTCGAGGCGGGTAGTCAACCTGCCGACGAGCTGCGCGATATGATTAAGCGGCTGAACACGTTGTAGAAACGTCGTGGCAGCCCGAATCGCTCCTCCCCGCCCTCGCTAGCGCTCTGGCTGCCCCTCCTCACGGAGGAGGGGCCTGACCAAAATCCGCCGCCACCGCAATACCCAACCAGCCACCGCAATACCCAACCAGCCCCATCCTCCCGGGAGGGGGACAAGGGGGATGGTCGCGCCCCAATCGCTCCTCCCCGCCCTCGCTAACTCTCGGGCTGCCCCTCCTCACGGAGGAGGGGCCTGACCAAAATCCGCCGCCACCGCAACACCCAACCAGCCCCATCCTCCCAGGAGGGGGACACAGGGGGTGGTAAACCGGGTGGCACATTGCCTCCCAGGAGGGGGACACAGGGGGTGGTAAACCGGGTGGCACAACGCCAAACGTTATGCCCGCACCCGGCGAAACGTCTATATAGGCAGACCCCTCCCTCTGCCTCCCATGTCTCCCCAAGACCTCGCCCGAATCCGACGCCGCATCCTCCGCAAAAACGCCACGCCGGCGGAGCGCGTCCTGTGGGAATGCCTCCGCAACCACCGCTGTGCCGAACGCAGATTCCGCCGGCAGCATTCCATCGGACCCTTCATTGTCGACTTCTACTGCCACTCCGCCCGACTTGTCGTTGAAGTCGAAGGCGGCGTCCATAATGACCCATGGCGCGCCGATTATGACTACCGAAGGGATAGGTATCTGCGTTCGATGGGGCTCCGCGTTATCTATTTCAGCAACGAAGATGTCATCTACGCAACCGAGGCGGTGTTCTCCGCCATCGCGCAACATATCGTCAGAACGGGATCTTAATTCCTCCCTATATCATTCAGACCGTGCACAATGTACAGCCGAATGATGAAATCCATCCTCCTCGCGTTTATTGCCCTTTTTCTTGTTTCCGATACCGCCTCCGCCCAGGGCTTCCAGATCTTCAACGGACGCAATCACCCGGAGCTGAAGTGGCAGGTCGCCGAGACCGCCCACTTCCTGATCATGTACCCCCGGCACCTCGCCGGCATCGAGGCCGAGGCCGCCCCCATCGCCGAGGCTACCTACGCCGCGCTTTCCAGTAACCTCGGGGTGACGTTCGACCAGAAAATCCGCATCTACCTCTCCGACGAGGACGAAATCCTCAACGGCTTCGCCGTCCGTATCGGCAACGGGTACACGAACATCTGGGTACACGTAAACGACGTCGCCACCACATGGTCCGGCCAGACGAAATGGCTCCGCACCGTGCTCTCCCACGAACTCGCGCACCTGTTCCACTACCGGGCGGTGAAGGGGTCGCTCGGGTTCGCCGACATCTTCTTCGGCGACCCGCTTCCAGGGTTCTGGACGGAGGGCCTCGCGCAGTACCAGACCGAGCGCTGGGACGCCTACCGGGGCGACCAGTGGCTCCGCACCGCCGTCCTCGACGACCGGCTCTCCTACGAAGACGGCCGCTCGCTCTACAACGGGCGGCTCCTCTACGCCTCCGGCAATGCCCAGCTTCGTTTCTTCGCCGAACAATACGGCGACTCCGCCCTGGCCGACATGCTCGCCCACCGCAAAAAGGCATTTTTCGGGAGGATAACGGTGCACGACTTCTACACGGCTTTCGAGGAGACGACGGACAAGACCTACCGCGAGTTCTTCGACGACTGGCGCCGGCACATGAACGTGTACTACAACACGCTCGCCGGCCAGATGGAGAATATAGACTCGCTCGGGGTCGACCCGCTCGCGCTGCCCGGGCAGTACCTGTACGACGTCCGCTATAGCCCGGACACGACGCGTGTCGCCGTGCTTTCCGTACTCTCCGTCCGCCGGCCCGTGCGCCGGCTGTATGTGATCGACACAAAAAAGAAAACCCGCACCATCGCCGCCGAGGGCAGCATCGACGGACCCGTTTCCTGGAGCCCCGACGGCCAGACGATTGCGTTTGCTCGGACCGTGCGCGGTGCGCGAGGCAGCCTGCTCAGCGACCTCTTCACCGTCCGCGCCGACGGCAAGAAGCTGCGCCGGCTCACGAACAGCCGCCGCGCCTCTTCGCCTGCCTTCTCGCCGGACGGTCGCCAACTCGCGTTCATCGGCTCAGACGCCGGCACAGCCAATATTTTCTTGCTGGATCTTGCCTCGGGGCGAGAGCAGCAACTTACCTCGTTTGAGGGGGATGTCCAGATCGGCTCCCTGGCCTGGCATCCGTTCCAGCCCAAAATCGCCTTTGCCCGTTTTGACGCCGAAGGCAGGCGGGATATCCAGATTATCGACATCGATGCCCGCACCATCGCGCCGGCGACGGACGGGCAGCACGAAGACCACGGCCCGGTATGGAGTCCGGATGGCGATCAACTGGCCTACACGTCGCTGCGGGACCGGGTGCCGAACGTCTTTGCCGTCGACCTCGCCTCGGGCGCGCACCGCCGGGTGACCCACCTCGTCGCCGGCGCGCGGGTCCACCAGTGGATCCAGCCGGACTCCCTGCATCCCGCCGGCCGCCTCGTCGCCACAGCTGCATCATCCAAAGAGCGCGAGGAAGCGTACCGGATCGATGCGGACCGGCCCGTATTCACCGGCGAGCCCGTCGTCCCACCCGCCTACGCGGCGTGGACCGTGCATGAGCCGCCCGCTATTGTCCCCGCCCGGATAGCGCCCGATCCCACACTCATCATCGGCCGGAGTCGTTATCACTCGCTCCGCAACTTGACTCACGTCGCTTCCATTGCGCTGCCCTACTACAACGCGGCCGATGACTGGGGCGTGGCCGGCCTGACAAGCTGGACCGAGCCGCTGGGCAAACACCTGTTCGCCCTCACCGGTAGCCTGTCGATCCCCACGCCGTTCGCCAACAGCTTTGTGCTCGCCAGCTACGTCAACAACCAGCTCGTTCCCTCGATCACCCTCAACGGCTACTCCCTCCTCCCCAGCGTGCAGGCCTACGGAGACACCTACCTGGCGGACGGATTGAGTGGCGGCGACGTATCTGTCGACTGGCCGCTGGACATCGGGATCCAGCCGTATACGGCCACGCGGTTCGAGGCCCGGCTGCGGTATCTCCGCTTCGACCCGCTCAATCCCGACGAATTCGAGGCCTCGAGCCTCCTTCCCACACCGGCCGAAGGCGAGCAGGCCGACCTGCGGCTTTCCCTTACCCGCAAGCGTCTGCGCCCGTACGCCGACAACCTCATCCACCCGATCGACGGCCACGGCATCCGGCTGGAGGCGACGGCGGGGGCCCGCGTGTTGGGCGCCGACACCCGGTTTGTGCGTGGGGATGCGTCGGCCTTTGCCGTCCTGCCGGCGCTCGGGCTGAGCCGGCTGTATGTTTATGCTCATGGCCAGTTGATTCTGGGGGATGTCCTGCCCCAGCACCGCGTCGGCTTCGCGCGGTACGACGATGTGCAGATCACCGCGCCCGAAGTGGGCCTGCTCGCATTTGTCGACGCCAACCGGGTGCGAGGGTATCGTGAATTCGTGCTGGGCAACCGGCTCGCGTTCGGGACGGTGGAGTATCGGATGCCCATCGCCCCGAGCCTGCAGACCACCGTGCTCGGCTTTGTGTCACTCGGCGCCACTACCCTGGCCTTGTTCGCGGATGGGGGGATGGTCTGGGAGGACCGGGTGCGGCAGGCGCGCCGGCTGGGCGTGGGCGCGGAAGTCAAGAACGCTCTTGTCCTGGGCGGCGTGCTGACGATCGCGCACGCGGTGGGAATCGGGCAGCCCTACGATGTGCTGGGGACGGATCGGAATTACGAGATTTATTACCGCCTGAGGGCGGCTCTGCCGTTTTGAAGCCGACTCGCGTGGGTACATCTGGGGGTGCCCGTTGAGGCGTGAGGACGCGGAGGGCACCTCCTTTAAACCTGTAACCAGTAAACCTGCAAACCTGTAACAAAAAAGCCGGCGGGATGCGCCGGCTTTTTTATTACCCAATGTGCATCTGCAGCTCTTCGCGGCGGTGTTTTTGCCGGAGTTTGCGGAGTGCCTTTTCCTTGATCTGGCGGACCCGTTCGCGGGTGAGCCCGAAGCGCTGGCCGATCTCCTCGAGCGTGAGCGGGTGCTCGCGACCGATCCCGAAATAGAGCCGAGTGATTTCGGCCTCGCGGGGATGCAGGAGGCTCAGGGCGCGTTCGATGTCGATTTTGAGCGACTCGTCCATGAGCGAGTCGTCCGGTGCCGTATCCTCATCGTCCGGGAGCACGTCGAGCAGGCTGTTATCGTCCTCCTCGTTAAACGGCGCGTCCATGGACAGATGCCGGCTGGTATGCTGCATCGCTTCACGAACCTTTTCGACATCGACGTCGAGTTCGCGGGCGAGCTCTTCGATATTTGGCTGGCGCTCGTGCGTCTGCGCGAGGCGAGCACTCGTTTTGCGGATCTTGGAGATCGTGCCGATGCGGTTCAGCGGGAGCCGCACGACGCGGCTTTGCTCGGCGAGCGCCTGCAGAATCGCCTGACGGATCCACCACACCGCGTAGGAAATAAACTTGAACCCTCGGGTCTCGTCAAAGCGTTGCGCGGCCTTGATGAGGCCGTAGTTGCCTTCGTTGATCAGGTCGGCCAACGTGAGGCCCTGTCCCTGATACTTCTTGGCAACTGAGACCACAAAGCGAAGATTGGCGCGCGTCAGTTTATGCAGCGCTTCCTGGTCGCCCTGTTTGATCAGACGCGCTAACCTGACTTCCTCTTCGGGGACGAGCAGAGGGATCTGCCCGATCTCCTGAAGATACTGGTCCAGCATACGTTGCTGGCGAGGAACGTACATAGGCCTTCTAGCGGTTTGGTTGTAGCGATTGTGCGGGGAAGCTTCTCAGTTCTGGATGAGTGGAAGCGCCAAAGCAGAAGCGCCGGCAGTTCCTGCGTACACAGGCGGCGAATTCAGGTTGTATGCGCTGGATACAGCCAGTGGATGCGTCCCTTTCAAACCCCGGGCGCGTCGATTACTGGAGGACACGTACGCACGTGCTCACATACCGTTCCGAGCCTTATACAGGATTCAGCGGGGGGACCGATTTCCGCCGGACGCATCCCAAAAAGGACGTGGTTACCGGAGCGGGCACGGGGTTGTACTGGCACAAAACGAGCACAATACGGGCAACGCACATGCGGAACCTGAACCAACCAGCCCATGCCGGCCGTTCTCGTAAGGTTGAAGGCTCGCTGCCGGTGAAGGTTCCAACGGTGGGGAGGCGAGCCCATGGGTAGTGAAATCATCGGCAATTTCGGGTACGAAGTTAAACCCGGCGCCGGTTGTACTATAGAACAGTGCGTAGAACGACAAAACGAGTCGCCTCCATCATGCTTCCTACACACCATCCTTTCATCCTGGACGCTCGCGGAAAGTGGCTCGATTGCCGGCGCGAGAATCCAGCCGGCCCGGTCGTCATGGGCATCCTGAACGTCACGCCGGATTCGTTCTCCGACGGGGGCCGCTACACCTCCCTCGATGCGGCGCTGGCCCGAGTGGAAACGATGATTTCGGAAGGTGCGGCGATCATCGACGTCGGCGGCGAGTCCACGCGGCCGCGGGGGCGGGCCTATGGCGCCGGGGCTAGCGCGGTGGCCGAGGCCGAAGAGCGCGAGCGGGTTGTCCCCATCATCCGAGCCATCACTGGGCGTTTCCCGGACATCCTCGTCTCCATCGACACCTACAAGCCGGCCGTCGCCCGCGCCGCCCTCGAGGTCGGCGCCCACCTCGTCAACGACGTGACGGGTCTCCGCCTCTTCCCCGAGACGGCCGCCGTCGCCGCCGAGGCCGGCGCGCCGCTGATCGTCATGCATTCGCTTGGCCGTCCGGGCGAGATGCCCCACGAGCACCCCTACACCGACGTCGTCGCGGAGGTCTACGCCTCGCTCGACGCCTCGATCCAGACCGCCCAACGCGCCGGCGTGCGCGACATCGTCGTGGACCCCGGCTTTGGTTTCGGGAAGACGCCGGCGGAAAACGCCGCCCTGATTCGCCACACCGACGCCTTTCTCGCGCTGGGCCGGCCTGTGCTGGTGGGTGTCTCCCGCAAAAGCTCGATCGCCACCTTCCTCGGCGACCCCTCCCGCCCGCCGGACGCCCGGCTCTTCGGCAGCCTCGGCGCCACCGCCGTGGCCGTCCTCCGCGGCGCCACGCTCGTCCGCACCCACGACATCCGCGAAACCGTCGATCTGCTGCGGGTCATCGCGGCGGTGACGACAGCCGCGCCCCGTTGAGGCCTTCGAACCATTTTACGGCGTGCGATTTGAACGCGTGAAGCCTACCTTGGGCTATTCATCAAGCCGGCCTCCGCGTTGACGTTATTCGAGTGGTTCATACCGATCCGCGTCGTCGATCTCATCGAGATCGGCATCGTGGCGTTCATCCTGTACAAGCTGTATGTACTGATGCGCGGCACGATCGCCGTCCAGATCTTCCTGGGGATCG
Source organism: Rhodothermales bacterium (assembly GCA_034439735.1). Lineage (NCBI taxonomy): Bacteria > Pseudomonadati > Rhodothermota > Rhodothermia > Rhodothermales > Rhodothermales bacterium. The sequence goes on from JAWXAX010000029.1 coordinate 39,389, forward strand.
TCGCCCTCTCGCTCGTGCAGATCGTTGTCGCCTGGGCGGACATGACGATGCTTCAGACCCTCTTCCGATCGATCAACGAGGTGTTTGCCGTCGCCGTCATCATCCTATTCCAGCCCGAAATCCGTCGCGTCCTGTTCCTGCTCGGCAAAAACAACCCCCTCGCCCAGCGCTTTTTTGTCCCCCAGAGCCAGGAATCCGTTATTTCAGATGTGATCTCCGCGATCGCCGAAATGAGCAAGCAACGGATCGGGGCACTGATCGTATTCGAGCGACAAACGGGGCTGCGCAACTATATTGAAACCGGCACCCCGCTCCAGGCGGCGATCAGCCGTGACCTGCTCATCGCCATATTCTTCGAAAAAAACCCGCTGCACGACGGCGCCCTGATCATCCGCAACCAGCGGATCGAAGCCGCGCGGTGTATCCTACCGGTCTCCAACAGCAACCGGCTCAGTCCGAACCTCGGCCTGCGCCACCGCGCGGCCGTCGGCCTCACCGAGCAGACGGACGCGTTCGTGGTGGTGGTTTCCGAAGAAACCGGCCACATTTCGATCTCGAAAAGCGGAGAATTGATCTCGCGTTTGACCGCCGAGGAGCTCCGTTCCTACCTTACTGACGCGCTGGCGTGACACTTCTCCCTCAACCATCCCCTACCGTGACCTCCGACGACCGCAAATACGACCGGCTTCGGGCCCGCCTCGTGGAGGACCTGCGCGTCAAAGGGATCGAGGACGAGCGGGTTCTCGCCGCCATCGGCCGGGTGCCGCGGCACCGGTTTGTCGAGCCGGCCATGCAACAGCGCGCCTACGAAGACGAGGCCCTGCCGATCGGGCTCAACCAGACCATCTCCCAGCCCTACACGGTGGCCCATCAGACCCTGCTGATCGAACCGAAACGGCGCGATCGGATTCTCGAGATCGGCACCGGGAGCGGCTACCAGGCGGCGGTATTATGTGAGATGGGCGCCGAGGTCTATTCCATCGAACGGCATCAGGCCTTGCACGACCGCGCGAAGGCGATCCTGCGGGAGCTCGGCTACCGGGTCATCACCAAGTGCGGAGACGGAACGCTCGGCTGGCCGGCCTTTGCGCCTTACGACAAAATCGTGGTGACCGCCGGCGCCGCCGGCGTGCCCGAAGCGCTGCTGGAACAACTCGCCCAGCCGAAAGGCGACACATCCGGCGGCTGCCTGGTCATCCCCGTCGGATCGGCGGACGAACAGATGATGAAGCGCATTTACCGCACCGGCGAACACACCTATCGACACGAAGAAACCAACGTCTTCCGCTTCGTCCCGCTGGTTGGGGAGGGGAAATTGATCCGGGGGAACCGGTAAAAACGCGTTAATCGTCAGACACAACGGCTCCGAATCCGGACCATACGGACACGATGGCACAACGTCATCATTCGATGATCGTGCACGCGCCTGTTTCGAATGCTTCGCGGAGGGCTTCGGTGGCGTCGGCGCGTAGGGCGTCAGGGGTGGTGTGGCGGTCGTGCAGGAGGGCGATGCCGATGCTCACCCCGCCGACGAGGTGCTCGGTATCCGCGGCCAACTGTTCCTGCAGGCTCAGCGCCCAGGCCTCGACATCGGACACCTCTTCATGGTGGAAAACGCCGTACGTGAGTTCGCCGAACCGTTCGAGCCGGCCGTCCAGCAAGGCCTCCTGAAGGGACTTCTGCATCGCGCGTTCCGTGGCACCCAGCGCCTTGACACCCTGGCCGGCGATGGCTTCCGCCCGGTTGAGGTAGATGAGCGCGAGCGAGAGGGGCAACTCGTTGGCCCGTGCGTTCTCCATCTCTTCGGCGATGATTTCACGACGGGGCCGGATGCGCAGACGATCTTTCTGGACCGCATCGCCGGGGAGCGGCGAGCCCAGGTAGGTCCCGATCAACGTGGCGAACTGCCCCAGAAGCAAGCGCTGCCAGGGATCGTCGAGGTCCCGCCAGGCCAGCGCGTCGATGAGCAACAGATAGGCCAGTTCGTCGTCCGGCACCCGCACCGGCGCTACGGCCACCTGCCGCACCGATACCGGCTGGCGGTAGTAGCCGAGCGCCTCCCAGGTCGTTTCATCGCTGCCGATGTCTTTGATGGAGACCGGCACCAGCTCCATCGCCTCTACCAGGAGGGACGGGTGGATGGAGATCGATCCGTCGGCGTGGACGTGCTCGTTTTCACTAACGATGGCGACAACCTCGTACCGGTTGCCGCCGTCCTGACGGACGAGGCACACCGAGTAGCCGCCGGCGGAGGCCCGGATGGCCTGGAGCAAAGCCACCAGGTCCGGCCGACCGCCGCTCTGTGCGACCGGCGCAGACGCCGGTTTCGCAGGCGCCGGAGGCTCGGGTTCGACAGGGGCGGTCACGCGTTCGACCGGAGGTGCGCTGACCGGTTCGGGCTCGAGCTCCTCATCCCGTGCATTCACCAACTCGGAGACGGGCTCAATCACAGGTAGCGAAGCAGGCGTCGGCGAAGCAACCGGAACCGGCGCCGATTGGGCCGGCGGGCTGTCCGACCGGCGCGCCCTGGGCTTGATTTCAAGGATACCGAGCGCGCTCAGCTCCTGCTGAGGCGGCACGGTGGGCGGCGAGGGGATCGTCCGTGTGCCAATGGCGGAGCGCTCGAACCGCTTGTACAAAACTAGAGCGCCCAAACCGACAACCAGTAAAATCCCGAACGCAACAGTGAGCACGATAGCGAGGGTGCTGCTCATGCAGAATACGAGGAAGGACGTGAGCTTTGAGATACGCCCGCACGTGGCGGGCTTCGTAACGGACGGGCTGTAATCCGGTCCGGCAATCTAGCAGGAAGCCTCGGCAAAGTCAACTCGCCCGCCGGCAGCGCGGCGCCCCGCCTGGAGCGCACGGTCAGTACATAGGCAGATCCAATCTCACACAAAAACAGCACATTTCACGCATAACTTCGCGGCTTGGATTGTGGTACCAGTGGCCGATACCAAGCGTACCGGTATACACATGCCCCTGGAATTACAATGCCCTACTTACTCTATGCGGATGCGCCGATCTCGGCCGCATCCGTGCACCCTACGCTGAAGCGCTCGCTGCCTCTTCTCGCCGCCTTCGCCCTGCACATCCTCACCGCTGGGGGCGTATTCGCCCAGTCCCAGGTCATCGACTTTGAAAGCCTGATGGAAGGGCAGATTGTCCGCTCCGTGACCGCCACAGGTGGATACGGCGACATCAGCGTGTGGGGCACAAACCCCGGCTGCGCGGCCAACGCCGCCGTGATCTATGCCACGACCTGCCCGGGCGGCTGCTCGGGTGACGACGAGGACCTCGGCACGCCGAATGAAACCTACGGAGGCCCCGGCATCGGCTCGGGCGGGGAGGCAGGCAGCGCCTATCCGAACGACAGGCCGCTCGGCAACGTACTGATCGTCCAACAGGGCTGCGGCACGCTTAATTCCGACCCCGTGGCAGATCCCCGCGACCACGGCGGGAATACCACCCTCCGCCTCGATTTCCCGACACCGATCTCCGTCACCGCCTTCACGGCGCTGGATGTGGAAACGCACGAGTCGATGATCGTTGAGTTCCTCGACGCCGCCGGTGCCGTCGTGACGGCTGTCGCCCCGCCGGCCACCGGCGACAACGGTAAGGTTGTCGTCGCCACCAACGCGGTAGACATCAGCACCATGCGTGTCACCCGCCAGGGCTCTGGGGCGTTGGACAACATCACCTTCACGCCCGGCGCATCGGCCGACCTTGAGATTGCCAAAACGGTGGATAACCCGGCGCCCGACTCCGGCGCGACGGTCGTCTTTACGATTACCCTTACCAACCAGGGTCCGGACGAAGCGACGGGCATTCGCATAGAAGATCGGATGCCGGCCGGGCTGGTATATGTCGACTACGCCGGCGACGGCACGGTCGTCCTCAACGCCAGCTCCTTGGAGATCGCCATCGACGCCCTCGCGGCTGGCGCTTCCGTGACCGGAACGCTCACCGCACGCGTCGAAACCATGCTGCCGGTCGAAAACGTGGTCGAGGTCATGGCCGCGGAGCCGCCCGACCCCGATTCGACACCCGGCAACGGAGATACTTCGGAGGACGACTGGGCCTCGGCCGCCGTCACCCCGGGGAGCACCTCGGGGGGCGGCGACGGCGGCATCGAGAGCGACGGCAACATGGCCTCCCAGCTTGCGCGGCGTATGTTCACTCGCCGGCAGGACGCCCAGGCCGCCCGAGCCCTCCGCGCCGCACCGGAGCCCGTGCCGTTTCATGCGCAGACGCTCAAGGGCGAACGCGTGTACGGGCTGGCTTCCGATAACGTCGCCGGCATCATCCCCGAAGAAGGGCCCCAGTTCAGCCGCGCCTTCGAGGTCTCCCCGGTCGACTTGCTCGATTTCACCAATGCGACGAGCGTGCTCGCAGTGGATTACATCCGCCTCGACGGCCGGCGCGTGGCCGCGATCTTCACGGCCACGTCGGCCTCCGGCGAGTTGTACGACCATACCAAAGTCACCTGCGACCGCCTCGGCGGCGGCATGCTCAGCGATGTACGGACGGTGACCGTGAACGAGCAACCGTTCATCCTGTCCAAGCTGCACCAGCCGAACGGCGAGATCGACTACGCGATCAGCTTCGTGGCCTACCGCCAGGGCGATCGGTACACGATCGATAGCCGATTCGCCCCCCGAGAGTACGACGTGCCCGACGGCATCGACGAGGTCATCAACATGCAAATCTGGAGCGTCGCTCCCGAATTCACGCAGGCGCTGTTGAGCGACCTGCTTGGCCGGCTCGGCCAGCGCGGCTACGTGACCTACGCCAACGACGACACCCAAGCGCCGAGCGTGTTCGTGGTGGACGGCACCTACCGCCAGGGCTCGCTTCGTCTTCGCCTCGCCAACCGCGTCGGCCCGACGCAGGTCACCCTCCGCGGCTCCCTGGCGATGACCGAAAGCGACGCCGACAACCGGATTCGAACCCCCTTCATGCGGACGATCGCGCTGCCGGCCCCCGCCCCGGGCACGCACTATTCGACGGTCGACGTCGAGGTGGGCGCCGTCTACGACGCCGCCTTCTTCGTCGAACACGAAGCCTCTGCAAGCTACGACCAGATCTACCATGCCGACGGCCCCTGGAGCTTCGCCGCAGGCGAACAGACCACAGTCGACGCCTTCGAGACGCACGGCTTCCGGCAGACGTTCGTCGGCGACCGCTATGTCGTCGAGCGCGGCGGTACGTTGGACGGCACGGTGACCGACTGGGCGAGCCTGTTCCGCTACCTGCGCCCCGATGGCGAGCCGGTCGACCTGTCCGACTACGGCAACCTGTCCTTCTCTGCCTATGGCGAGGGCCGCGTCCGCCTCGTGATCGAAAAAGCCGGCATCGACACGTGGGATCAGTTCGGCTACACGTTCGAACTGTCCCCGGAACCTACGACGCACCAGATCAACTTCGCCGACTTCCGCCGCTCCCTCGTCCAGGGCGACGCATTCGACGCGAATGACGTGACGCTGCTCGCCTTCTACGCGTTGGGCAATGGCAATACAACAACGCCGTTTACCATCCACATCGAACACATGAGCTTCGGCCTGGACGGGGCGGACTCGCCGGCCGGCCTGCCCCTGGAATTCGGGCTGGAGCAGAACTATCCGAACCCGTTTAATCCGACGACGGAGATCGCGTTTATGCTTTCGGAGGCAAGTGACGTCCGCATGGCGGTGTACGACATGCTCGGCCGCGAGGTAGCCGTGCTGCTGGAGGGCCTCCAGCCGGCCGGCCGCAACACGGTCGCTTTCGAAGCAAGCAACCTCCCGAGCGGCCTCTATCTCTACCGGATCGAGACGTCAAAAGGCGAAACCGCGAAGCTGATGAGCCTGATGAAATAGCGATTAGCGAATAGCGATTAGCGATTAGCGAATAAACGATTAGCGAATAAACGATTAGCGAATAAATGGTGGCGGCCTTTCCCCGTTCCCCAATCGTTTAATCGCTAATCGCTATTGGCTAATCGCTAATCCTAATCGTTTCCGTTCCATCCGGCATCGGGATCTCGGGCAGACGGATGGCCGGGTCTTCGTCGGGGTCCCACGGGTTGGGCTCGGCCCAGATCTGGCCGCCGTAGGTGCGCATCACCACGCGATCGCCGCTGCGTCCCAGGACGTAGC
>JAWXAX010000030.1 GCA_034439735.1 Rhodothermales bacterium
ATTCGCTGACTACCCACCCACCCGACCCTGGCCGGCAGCATTGACGCTATGCTCTCCGGCGCCCACCAACGCGGTTCTGACTATGTTGCAGTTTGTTCAGATGCTGGCCGGCGTCCTCCTGGCCCTTTTCACCCTGCCCCTGCTTCGAGCCATCGGCTACTTCTCGGAGAAGACTAAATTTACGCTGCTCCTGTTGGTATTTCCGGTACTCTACATATTCATCGCCTGGTGGACGGGCCAGCGGGTGGGCCCGGAGATGTGGGGCCTGCTGCTCTACGGAAATATCGCCGTATTTGGCTACGGGACCTCGCTCTCCATCATCGCCGTCGGAATGATGGGGCACTCCGTGTGGGACGTGCTGCACTATACGCGTGAAATCGTCACGATCGTCCCGAGCTGGTATATCTTCGTGTGCGCCGGTTACAACCTCGCGATGGGCACGTACGTATTTGGCCGCTGGCGGCATTACGTGCGGGAGAATAAGGAGGAAGTCAGACGTCGTAAACGGGCCGCGATGGAGCAGTTGCAGCAGGAGGGCTGACGGGTGTCGGGTTTCAGGGACGTATCACGCATACCCCGGTAACCTGCCCTCATCCGCTTCCATCCAGCCCGTAGCTGTTGACATGATCGTTCCCTACACGCTCCAGCTGCCAGGGTGTACCCGTCTCTGTCTGGAACCGTACGCTGTTGCAACCTTCCGGCTTGCGGTGGCCGAGCCGCCGTCTGACGACGCGAAACGCATCGACGCCTACCTCGAACAGGCACTCAACCTCCCACCCGACGCACGCCGCGCGTTCCTCGACCGTCTGGGCCAGGAAGAGCCGGCGCTCCGGCAGATCCTCGACACCCTTCTGGAGGGGATCGACGAAGAGATCCCCCCGGGTTTTCTCAGGCCGCTCCCCAACATGCGGTCGATCCTCAACCGCATCCACAGGAAGATCCAGGACCCGCCGGAGAATCGATGACTCCCTATCTACCGCACAAAAAAACCCGGCGTCATTGAGACGACCGGGTTTTTTTATATACATAGCGCGTTGTTGATCAGGCTTTTTGCACAATGATGCGGGGAGGTGATCCCCCGACCGCATAGCCCGTCACGCTCTCGGGGCTACGAACCCAGAACGCATACTCATATGAGCCGTGTGCAGCTTTTCGTGACACCGGCAACCGGAGCGTTCCACCTGCCGGAAGCGTCACGATCCATGGATCGATGGCCTCTCCACCCGAGTTGGGGGCTCCGCCGAGTTCAAAAATGGAGTCTTTCGGAAACTGAATATCGACCTGTGCAGACGTTGGATTTACCCAGGTAACGACATCGCCCGGGCGGGCGACGATCGGGGGTGCGACGTCTCCGTTTGCGGCCGAAAGCTGCCAGCGGCCCGTCGCGCTGTTCAGCCCGATCGATACCTGCTTCGTGCCGGCCGGCGGTGGCGGAGTCTCGCCGCCATTGTCGCCGGTTTTCTTGCGGCGCGTCAACAGCAACCAGATCAGCAGAAGCCACAGAATAACCAGAGCGATCTCGATTAGTCCGTGCATGCCAATGGATTCCATGTGTGTGGCTGATTAGTGGGTGGGTAGACGATGGGGATCGTGCATACTATTCAACGTGGGTCATTCCTAAACATAATGTATTCAGAGGCGAAGTTGCGAATCAGGTGGTTATGGCTCGCCCCAGGCAGGGTCGGCCAGCAGTCCGACCATACCCGGATCGTCCTGTAAACTCTCTGCTGGCACGCCTTTGTTGATCGCGATTCGCATCAATCGCATCGCCTCGTCGCGCTCGCCAATAGTCTCCACCGCGGACGCCAGGTCGTACCATACGAATGGCGCCTCCGATTTCAACGCAAGGACTTCGTCAACATAACGCCGAGTACTGGCTACGTCCCGCATCAACGCATAGTAAGTCGCGATCTGCGCCAGTACTTCTGGATCACGACTTCCAAGGGTGGTCAGACGTTCTTCCGCCAGGGTTATGCCTCTACGGAGCGGTCCGGTCGACTCGGCGCGACCCGTTTCGCCTTGCCAGTACAACGCGCTACCGTAATAGGCCCAGATTCTGTAGTCTTTATCGTTTTGCCGCAGCGCCTCGTTGTACCATTTTGCAGCGGCTTCGTAGTCTTTGTCGTAAAAATAGATCGTACCGAGGTTAGCGAAGTCGACATAGAACGAATCTATGGTCGCCGTTTGCAGATAGATCTCCCGCGCCTTGTCCCATTGTATCGTATTGTAGTAATACGACCCCAGGTTGCTCTGGTACAGCGTATTGTGCGGTTCGATCGCTATGGCGCGCTCGATATGAGAGCGGGCCTCCTCATAACGTCCGACCCCTACGTAGTGGCGCCCCAAATTATTATGTGCGACGCTGTTGGAGGGATCCCGGGCAATGGCGTCCAAGTAGGCGGCTTCGGCTTTTTCATCCTCGCCGCGATACTCATATACGTCGCCTTGCCTGGTTACCGTCATGGACAGAGACGGGTGGTTAGGGCCGAGTGCCTTGACCTGAATGTTGTACGCGACCCGGTGCAACGAGTCCGCGAGGTCGACGAGGCCGGCGTTGACGCTGACCTTGCCGATTTTATTGAGGACTTCGGCCTGGATTTCAGGCACGCCGTCGAGGGTCTGCATCCCCTCAAGACCGATATCGATGAGCTCTGTCGCGGTGAACGTGAGCCCCTGGGGCCGATCGGGGTCTACCCGTTCAAAAATCTTTGTAATAAACTCGATCGTGGCATTTTTACCGAGTATCTCATCCTGTACCCGCCGCGCCTCCTGACGTTTTTCGTACGACTGCCACCAGGTGGTCCCGGCGCCAGCGACGATCGTGAAGGCGGCGAACGCGGCGACCATCACCGTGGTCCGATACCGTTCGACGAACTTGCGGAGCCGGTACGCGGCGGTGTCGCGCGCGGCGCGGACGGGCCGGCGCTCCAGATAACGCCCCAGGTCGCGCCCCAACTCGCCGGCCGAAGCATACCGTAGCTCCGGTTCTTTCTTGAGGGCCATCATCGTGATGGCGTCCAGATCCCCGGCGATGACCCTCCGGAGTTTTTCGGGCGATAGGCTGCGCTGCCTGCCGATCTCGTCGGGCGTCTCGTCGCCCTCGGCGCGCAGTACGGCGGTGCTGGGCCGGCCGGGTACTTCCTGGCAGATTTTCTCCTCGATTTCGGTGAGGAGCCGGGTTTTGAACCGGTAAGGCCGGCGGCCGGAAAGGAGTTCGTAGAGGATGACGCCCAGCGCGTAGACGTCCGTAGCCGTTGAGGCGGCCTCGCCGCGCACCTGCTCGGGGGCAGCGTATTCGGGCGTCATCCGTCGTTCGGCGGCGTCGGTAATCGGCACGGTAGAGGTCGACGAGTTGGGATCAACCAGCTTCGCGATGCCGAAATCCAGTAGCTTTACCTCGCCGTCCGCGCTGACCATCACATTGCCGGGCTTGAGGTCCCGGTGGACGACCAGATTGCGGTGGGCGTAGGCGACGGCCTCGCAGACGGCCTTAAAGAGCTTGAGGCGCTGGCGGATGGTGAGCTGTTTGTCGTCGCAGTACTGGTCGATCGGTTTACCCTCCACGTATTCCATCACGAAATACGGGAGCCCGTCGTCGGTCACGCCGCCGTCCAACAGGCGCGCGATGTGGGCGTGTTCGAGGCCGGCGAGGATCTGGCGCTCGAAGCGGAAGCGCTGGACGATCTCCTCCGTGTCCATCCCGCGCTTGACGACCTTGAGCGCGACGGGTTTTTTGAAGTGGCCGAAGGGGCGCTCGGCGAGGTAGACGACCCCCATGCCGCCCCGGCCGATGGGGCGCACGATTTCGTATACGCCCACCTTTTCGCCGGCGGGCAGTTGCTCTTCCCCCATAAACTGCCGGACGGAGGACCCATTGAGCTGATGGGGCAGCGGCGCGAGAAAATCCGACGCCTTCGCCTCGTCGCCGGCGACGAGAAGCAATTCGACCTGCCGGCGGACGAGCGGCCGGCCGGCGCAGGCCTCGGCCAGGAACGCGGCGCGATCCGGCTCAGGTACATCCAGAACGGTGTCGAACATCCGATCGATCTCGTCCCAGTCTTCAGGCGAGATCAACGGCTCCATCCCTTCGATGCGCGGGGGGTGTACAAAACGGGTTGGACCTTCCATAATCCTGGACCTTCATAAACTGTTGAGATTTGCGTATTGCATAATGAGCAAGTCATCCCTTCGGTTGTGGAAATCTCAACAGTTTCTCAGACATTCATCATCCTATCCTGCTTCTCGCCTCGTATATGGCTGTAGAGCCACGCGCGAGCCTTCACCCAGTCCCGTTCGACCGTGCGAACGGACACGGCCAGGGCCTCGGCGGTTTCTTCTTCCGACAGGCCACCAAAGTAGCGGCACTCGACCACCTGGCTCCAGCGGGGATTTAGCTCGGTGAGGCGAGAGAGGGCCTCGTCGAGGTCCAGCACTTCCTGCATACGATCGTCGGGCAGGAAACGTTCTTCGTCGAACGACTCGTCCATCAGCCCGCCGCCGCGTTTCTGGGCGCAGTGCCGGCGCGCGTTGTCTACAATCACCCGGCGCATGACGCGGGAAGCGATGCCGAAGAAGTGGGAGCGATCCTGCCAGGAAATCTGGATGTCATCCACCAGCCGCAGGTAGGCTTCGTGGACTAGGCCCGTGGTCGAGAGCAACCGGCGATCGCGTTCGCCCATCAACTGACGGTGGGCGATCCGTCGCAATTCATTGTAAACGATAGACCACAGCTGTTCGGACGCCCGCGAATTCCCCTGGCTTGCCGCGATGAGGACCTGCGTCACGTCGTGTTCTTTTTTCATGGCCTTATAGGTGTGGGTGCAGGAAAGAGAGGTGATCGCCAGGGGCCTATGCCCCCGGCGTTCCCCGGGAGGCGAATCAATGATCAACCGGGCGGTGTGCAATCATCAGAACGTACCATCGTTTCGACGTAACGCACGGTTGGATCAACGTCCTCTCTAACTCAGCGTATAGCGTACGGCATACGGGCAACACGTGGCTGCTACTGGGCGACCGGCGCCGGGGTTCTCTTTGGGTATTTTTCCTGGTACGGCAGGAGTAGCGAGACCCGGGCGACGGCGGCATGTAGGGGTTGCTCGGAGGTACCTGCGCAAGAACGGCGGCGGACCCGACAGTGGAAAAAGGAAAAAGGAAAAAGGAAAAATTAAAAGTGGGGAGAGCAGGCCTCTACCTGAGTAGGGTGCTGTTTAAAGTACAATCCCCTTTCCCCTTTCCCCTTTCCCCTTTTCTCTTTCTCTTTCTGTTTGGCCTTTTCACTTTTTCCTTTTCACTTTTTCCTTTTCTCTTTTTCCTTTTTCCTTTTTCCTTTTCCTTCCCATGTCGGCTTCCGCCGGAGATCCGCGCCATGATGGGTAACCCGACGTTCTTCCACGGGACGTTTCATAGGTCATCAAGAATCCATCCCACCGCATCGCCGTGTACACCCTGCCGCTCCACACCACGCTCGATGGCATCCTGCAGTCCTCCCATCCCGACCGCGCCGCCGTCAACGACCTCGTCCAGCGCTGTTATCATTTCGCCCACGCCTACCTGAAACACCGTCTCCGCAACGGCAGCCTGCAGGACGGTTCCTTCGGGCTTCATGCGGAAGACCTGGCGATGGACTGCATCGCCGAGCTGTTTCAGCGCGACGCCGCCGGCCGCTTTGTGGTCCTCGAAAAATACTTCGCCAGCATGCCCTGGCGACGGATGTCGCCGGTAGACCTGCACATAGCCCTTCGCCGGCTCTGCTTCAGCAAGGTACACGAGAACCTGTTCCGGAGCTACCGCGAGGAAGACCCCAACCTCTCGAAGATCATCCGCAACATCAAGGAAGGGGTGAAAAAGGACGCCGGCCTGGCGCTCGTTCGCCATCGCGACGCCACCTGGGTGGTGGCGAACGCGACCGAGCCGGACATGAAGCCCTCGGCCCCACCCGAGCTGCTGGAGATCTACATGATGGACGCCCTGCGCCCTACCGGCAACACCTACGAGGCCGTATCCTCGTTCCGAACGTTCGCCGAAGCACATCCGCATTACTCCAACGCTTACCCGCTCAGCGCCTTCGCACAGGTTCTCCGGGGCGCCTTCGCCCGCCTCGAAGCCCACACGTTCGAACTTAGCGAATCGCCCTCTTACGGCGAACACGACGTTGAGGAAGCCATCCACTCGGCCACTACCGAAGTACAATCGTCCATGGTATCGGCCTACGTGTACCGCGGCAAGATGAGCCTGGACCTCTTCGACACCTACTTCCGGACGGTCAAAAAGCTGCTCAAGTCCACCTTCCTGAGCAACGCCGCGCCGGCGCGCTCGCAGTTCGATGCGCTCAGGAGCTTCATGCCGGACCTATCCCGCGAAGCCTACCAGGACGACCACCGCAACGTCCTGCAATATCTCTTCAAGCTATCACGCGCGCGCATGATCGATTACCTGCGGGTCGGATGAAGCCGTAAAATGGTTGGCAGGTTACAGGTTCAAGAATCCTGCAACCTGCCAACCTGCAACCTGCAACCATCCTAACGCAACCCGCCGGCCAGACGTGTCGTAAGCGAGGCATCCCTCGTTCCAACCACGCACAGGCCAGCCATGCGCATCACGGGCAACGTCGTCTACCAGGAGATTGAAGGCGGATTCTGGGGCATCGTCACAGACGATCACGTGCAGTACGAGCCCGTCGACGGGCTCCCGGTATCGCTCCAGCGCCAGCACACGCGGGTCGAAGCCGAGGTCGAACCCGTCCAGGCGATCTCGTTCCGCATGTGGGGCCAGCCCGTTCGCGTCCTGTCGATCCACCGCCTGTAGCCCTGATCCCACGTCACCATGTTCGCATTTTCCCTTTCTACGCCAACCGTCCTCGCCCTGCTGGGGTGCCTCCTGATCGCCTGGGACGCCAGCAAGCAACAGGGTAAAAACCCGTGGACCGTCATCATCGGGCTTTCATGTATCGGGGCGATGGCCCTGCTGCGGCTATTTTCGCCGGCCGGCCTGTTTTTCTCGCTCTCCGGCGCCTTCTCTGATCTGGGTATCGGGATGTGGCTCGGCGCCGCCGTGTTGCTTGTCCGGCGCGGCAAGGCCAAACCTTTTTTCACGGTAGGCCTCTTCGCCCTTGCCATTGCCGGACTGCTCCTCCTCACTGGCCGTGTCTTTGGAGTCGGGGAGTCGCTCACCGAGGATCAGACGCAGGGCGTCCTGGTAGAGCTTGGCCCCGACGACACCCTCGAAGAAATCCAGCCCTTACTCGACGCCTACTCCGTCACGGCCGAACGTGCGTTCCCGTCGGTGTCTCTAGATGAGGATGAGGACCTTGCGCAGGTGTATCTCCTAAAGGGATCATGGGAGATGCTCAAAAAGATCATCGACTACCTGCTGCGCGACGAGGAAAACGTCGACGCCGCCTACTGGAACGCCACCGTGAGCCTGGCCCCGCCGGATGGCGCCTGGCCGGAGGCGTCCCGCAAGCCCGGACGGTCCATTTTCGCCAACGACCCGCTCGTCGACCGCCAGTGGGCGCTCGAAGCGATCGGCGCCGATGCCGCACACGAAATGCTCAGCCACAACACCCCCGTCCGTAAAGCCCGCGTCGCCATCCTGGACACGGGCGTTGATGCCCGGCATGAGGACATCGCCGGCATCTTCGTCGATAGCCCGGGCAGCACCGACAAACACGGGCACGGGACCCACTGCGCCGGCATTGCGGGCGCGGCGACGAACAACGAGTTGGGGATGGCCTCGCTGAACTGGGACGGGGCGTACGTGGAGGTCGCCGGCTACAACGCCCTCGGCCCCGACGGCCTCGGCTCGCTCGAATCCATTGGTCAGGCCATCATCGACGCCACGGACGACGGGGCCGATGTGCTCTCGATGTCGCTCGGTGGATACTCCCCCATCGCGCCGAAAGTCGTGTCGGACGCCGTCCGATACGCGCTCAAACGGAACGCGATCGTGGTGGCGGCCGCCGGCAATTCGAACCAGGACGCGAAATACCACATGCCTTCCAACATCGAGGGCGTGATCACCGTCTCCGCGACCGACGCCCAGGGCCGCAAGGCGTCGTTCTCGAACACCAACATGAGCCTCGCCCGGCCTATCGCCGCGCCGGGCGTCGACATTGTCTCGCTCGTCCCGGGCAACGACTATCAGCCCAAAAGCGGGACGTCGATGGCCACACCGCTCGTCTCGGGCCTCATCGGCGTGATGCGGGCGCTCGACCCGGACCTCACGGCGGACGCCGCCTACGCGATCCTGAAAGAAACGGGCACGAAGCTGTCCGATTCCAACAAGGTCGGGCTTCAGATCAACGCCGAGGCCGCGATCGCCACGGTCCTGTCCGATCAGCCGGTGGTGGCGTTAACGCGTTGAACGTTAACGCGTTGAACGTTGATGTGTTGAACGTTAATGCGTTGAACGTTAAGAAACCGTTGAAATTTGCATGTTGCATAATGCGTAAGTCATCCCCGCGAAGGCGGGGACCCAGTTTTTAGACCCGGAGCACCATGCCTAAACCCGGCTTCGTCTACATACTGGCGAGTAAACGAAACGGAACATTATATATTGGGGCGACAAGCGATCTGGCTCGACGTGTGGAAGAGCATAAGCTAGATGTGGTAGAGGGATTCACGAAGCAATACCAGATCCACACCCTCGTATATTACGAGGAGCATGATGATATCAGAGATGCCATCGAACGAGAACGACAGATGAAGAAGTGGGAGCGTAAGTGGAAGCTTCGACTGATCGAGGAATTAAATCCAAACTGGATCGATTTGAGTGAAGGTCTATTGTAGGGCCTTTACGTTCCCTTTTGACCACGGAGAGCTCTGCTGGATTTAAGTCTGGTTCCCCGCCTTCGCGGGAGCCTGCCCCCGGCTTTGACCGGGGGATGACTGTTCCTTTTGGGGTTTGCCTTGATAACACGGAATCGCGGTTTCCTGCGCTTTTAAGGCGGGGAACCCGTCTTTGGACCCAGAGCGCGATCCCTGTACCTGCCTTGGGGTTACGCTAGTAAAACCGTTGAGAACTCCCAAATGCATAATGAGCATATAACGCGTTGAACGTTGGGGCTGCCGTTCGTCCCATCGGGTGGAACCTGACGGGTTGAAGGCGTATGTTGGGAATGGGTGTTCCGTGTTCGCGCGCGGCTCGGAATGCTGCTCCCGGAACGCCGAACCCACTACCCGATGGACCGTCTCCTGCTCATCCTGGCTATCGTTCTTTTGGTCGTGATCGCGCCGCCGGCCACGCCCGTGCAGGCGCAGTCGAATGACGTCGCGTTTCGGTTGGTGCGAGTGAAATACGAGAGTAACGGTAACGGGCGGCGCGGATGGGGCCGGCGCGGGATGGGCGTCTGGGCGACCGACTACCCCGCGGCCGACTTCAACCTCCACACGGCCATCGAGCGCACGACGCAGATCCCGCTCGGCGGCGAGCCGCTCGTGTTCACGCTCAAAGAGAAGGAGATCCTCGATTACCCGGTGCTCTACATCACCGAACCGGGGTACTGGTACATCGACGAAGAGGAGGTGGCCGGCCTGCGCACCTACCTCGACCGCGGTGGCTTCCTGATCATCGACGACTTCCACGACTACGGCGACGGCCAGAAGGGCCCCCAGTGGGAGAACATGTACATGAACATGAAGCAGGTCTACCCCGATCGGGAACCGGTCCTGCTGCCCAACGACCACCCCATCTGGTCAATCTTCTACGATATCGACCCCCTGGCCGCGCTATCCACGAAAACCCGTGGCGAGATTGGGTGGCTGGATTATGACGACGACGAGTATTACGGCATCTTCGACGACAACGGCCGGCTCAGCGTGGTCATCTGCTACAACCAGGACATCGGCGATGGCTGGGAATGGCCGGGCCGGCACCTCGGCGAAGCGTCGACGGTCAGCTTTCAGATGGCGATCAACTTCATCATGTGGGCGCTCACGCACTGAAGGGTTTAAGGAGGCAGGTTAAAGGTTAAAAGGAAGTGGAGTGCCCCAATCAAGAAGACCTCAGGAGTTTTGAACCCCCTGAGGTCTGCTTATTTAACGGCTATCCTGGCCGCATCTAACTCCCGGGATCTACCTCCCGGGCACGTGCGGGGTCACCGCTTCGTCAGGTAACCACCCGACGGCCGAGCACGAAGAGGAGGATGGCGACGACCAGGAAGATGAGGAACGCGATTTTCGCGACGGATACCGCCGCGCCAGCGAGTCCGCCGAATCCGAGGACGCCGGCGATGAGCGCAACGATGAGGGCAACAAAAGCAAGTCGTAACATGGCTTTAGGGGGTTGGGTTACGGGATCGTGGGATTGACTCCGGCGCGGGCGTTTTGATTACTGCCCGACCCGAAAGAGGAGGCCGACGGAAAACATATACCCCGGTCCGCCTTCGCCATCGTCATTTACGAAAGCGAGGTGGTCGCCGAACAAAGCACGCGCCTGCACGAAGGGGGACACGGGGCCGGCCCCGAAGGAGACGCCGCCCAGCACATTCAGTCCGTAGTCGGTTCGGTCGGATTCAATGACATCGCCGATCAACGGGGCGTCTACATCCAGCATGACACGCGAAATGCCGAGACCGACGCCGAGGTAGGGCGTCACAATGGCGGTCCGACCGGCACTGGTAAATGGAAACAATACATCCGCATTCAACTGCATCACGTTCACATCGTCAATACCGGTAAAATAGTAGTGAACGCTCGGCGAAATGATGAGGGGCGCATCCCCAAGCCCAAAGCGAGCTTGCCCGCCCAAGTAGTACGCCCCGGCGCCAATCCCATCCTCACTGAAGACGTCGGCATTGTAACCTCCCTGAACACCAAGATTGAACTGGGCGCTCGATTCATGCGGAGTGAATGCGACAACGAACGCGATGAGCGCGATATAGGGTAAAGCTTTCATGATGTTTTAATGTCTATAGGTAAACGAGCGTCGCGATAGTTCATGCATTTGGGCATCCTGATTTGATCGCCCCTCTGCTGTTAATACAGGAGGGCATGGATTACCTCGTCGATCGCTTCGCTCGTATGATCCGTTTCCGGGCTGGCACGCCACCCTTCGCTGCCCGCGCCGCGAGGATGACCCATATAAAAGGAAGTCAGACTCTCAAGCATCAGCCAACCTGTAAAACAGGGTACACCCCGGCCGAAAAGGCCTGTGTAGTCGCAATGGGTCTCCAGTTGCCGGATAGGGTCTAAGCTGGTGTCAGTCAACCAGAAGCGGCGTGGTAAGACAATACCTACACGCCGGAGGGGTGCTGGCTCTTTGAATGCGATGATTCTCTGAATGCGATGGCGCATGCGACGTGGCCCGACCGGTCGCTCCATGTTCGCTACAACATCATCTCACCCAAAAAACGCGGTCGATCTCCCGCAGGAACCGTTATCCTCGCCGGTCGAGCGTGTCCGGTCGAACGTCGGGCTGAGCAACTGACGGGCTGGCGGCAAACCAACAAGCAATCGCCAAAAGGGCTGCTCTCATTTACGTTTCCCTTTCAATCGTGGCAGATAACGGGATGTCGAGGTGTCGGGTTACGCTTCGCTAACCCGACCTACGGCTTACCCGACCTACGTCATTGCCCACGCTCGGCGGCATCGTTGCCACGCGCGAGGCGGACGAAGAGGGTCTCCAACTCGGCGTAATACGTCGTCTCGCCGAGAGTGGCTTTCCGGCTCTTCACGTCGGCGATGGCCTGTTCGATCTGCTCTTTTTCCCGCAGCCAGCCGGCGGACACGGTACCCACCGACGCGGCCAGCATGGCATCGCGCCGGCTGAGGTAGGTGAGGCCGGCGAGGTTGCCGTCCGCGCCATCCGCCATTTCGCTGAGGCGCGTCCCCTTGCCGTCGCCGTTGTCGTCGATGAGGGCGTTTTCGGTGGGGATGTTGCCGTTGTCCTCGAACCACTGATCGGTCGTTTCGGCGGCGTAGGTGAACCACTCGGCCACCGACAGACTGCCGTCCCGGTCGCGATCGGCCGAGGGCGAGTTCAGGCCGTCGACGAGGAAGCCGGGAAACATCGTCTCGTTTTTCTGGGAGCCGACGCGGGTGGCGGTGATGACGATCCGGCCGGCGCCGCTGAGGGCCTCGATAAACGGGGCGCTGGCGCTGGCCGTGTTGATGAAGACGACGCGGCCGGCATCGAGCGTGCCGACCAGCTCGGCGTACTGCCCCTGCGTGAGGTCCGTCCGAGGGATGTTGAACCGCGCCTCCGTCCCGTCGAACCCGCCGTGGCCGAAGAGGATGACGTACACGTGGTCGTCCGACGTGACCTGGCCGGCCAGCCTCGCGAACTCGGCACGGATTGTTTCTTCGAGGGAGACACCGTCGATGAAGTCGAGCGTTTGCAGCTTGGTCTCACCCAGCACCGTTACCTGGTCGGCCGAAAATCCGTGGCTATCGATGAGCGCTTTGCGGGTGTCGAACAGGTACTGTTGAAACCGCTCCGTGTGCTCGTCGCTACCGCCGAGACCGCCGATGAGCAGGGCGTGTCGATCGCCCGATTGGGCGTGCGCCAGAGCGACGAACCCAAAGGTGAGCGCCAGTGCCATAAAACATCGCATAGCCGGCATAAAGAGCTTGGTTTAGGTCGCCGCGGCCGCCGAGGCGTCGCGGTTCCACATGAGTTGGACCAGCCAGTAGACAAAAAGTTGGAGCGGCAGGGGCCAGTCGGCCGGCAACTCGATCGTCGCTTTCCGCGTCAGCAGGCCATCTCGGTCGATCCGCCCGATCACGGCCTCGCTCTGCAGCAGCTCGTAGCCAGAGCTGAGCAGACCTTCTTTTTTCAGGATCAGGACCTGATCGCCCAGATGAATCTCAAATTCCGACTTAAACGCGCTCGGCTTCACGGCCTTCACGACCACCTCTTCGCCGCGTGCGAGAAAAAAGGCCCCGCTCATCATCCCCTCGCGCCCCAGCTCGAACACCTCGTCGCCAAGATGCAGTGTCGCCGCCTCGCGCATCGCTTTGATGTCAAGCAATCCGATTTCTTCTCCGTCTTTCATCAAGACAAAGTCGTTCGACAGCATCCCCTTGGGGACTGCCTGGTAGGTGGTCGTTTGGATCAGGTTGCCCATAAAAAAGTAAGCCCTCACTTTTCCCTTTTCACTTTTCCCTTTTTCCTTTTCACTTTTCCCTTTTCACTTTCCTACGGCAATCCTTGCCGCCGGCGCCAGACCCACTCCACACACAGCAGCAGGAGGATGAGCCCCCAGAGCGCCGGCATGTCCCACAAGTACTCGGCATGGTAGACGGACGTGCTCGTCCGCCGGCCGCGGAGGTTATCCGGGATGGCCGTGGCCTCGATGGGATCATAATAAAGCCCTCCACTGGCCTGCGCAAGGCGCTGGAGGAGGTCGCGCTTCAGGGTGGCGTCGAAATACTCCTGCTGGGAATCGCGCACAAGGAAACTCTGAGGCCGGGCCTGGCGGACTGTCTCGCCGTAGCGGGCCTCGACCTCCAGATCGTACACCCCGAGGTCGCGCGGGACAAACGTGGCGATGTAGGCGCCGGCCTCGGCGAGGTCGGGCTGGAAAGCGACCTGTTGTTGGGCGCCGTACGGATCGACGACATAGCCAGTGACCTCGGCGGCGTCGACGGGGGCGAAGTCGGGATCGTAGACGCGGACGGTGACGGGGACCTCGTCGGCCGGCGCGAACCGTTGTCCGTCGACGGCGATGTCCACGGGCTGCGGCGCCGAGGCCACCAGCCACCGGATGAGTTGCCGCCAGAACCGCTCGTGCCGGCGATCCTCGGCGTCGAGGTGCATCTGCCAGCGCCAGGTGCTGGCCGTGGCCAGTGCGGCCGTGCGGCCGCGGCCATAACGCTGGACGGCGAGCAGCGGCTCCGATGCCCCGAACCGGTCGTCCGGCTTTTCGGCCAGCACCACGGCGCCGGGTTTGATGCGGCCGAGGAAGTTGATGCTGGTGAGGCCGGGCATATCATCCCACAACAGCCTGTTGTTGTCGGCGTCGGGCGAGAGTTTCAGGATAGGGTTCTCCATGCCGACGGCCGTGGGCGCAAACCGGAAGCCCTGCTCATCAGGGGGACCCTCGGTGTCGCCAAACGACGGGGCGACTACGAAGCGGCGCGAGGGGTCGATTTCGATCGGCAGCATGTCCGCAACGCGGGTGTTCCAGTAATCGCCCTCGGCAAACGTCTTTAATCCACCGAGCATCAGGAAGCCGCCGCCGCGGACGCGGACGAACGTCTCCATGAGTTCGAGCTGATCGAGGGTAAATGCGCCGGCCTCCATATCTCCCAGAAGCACCGCGTGGTACGAGAACATCTCGGCCCGATCCCGCGGAAAGCCGCCCTGGAGTTGCTGCGGCGTCTGGATCCCCTGCCGGTAGTACTGCGCCGGCCCGGTCCGCGCGACCGACGACACCTCGATCACCTGATCGTCCTCCATCGCCCGCTTCGAGAACTTGAATTCGGGCCGCAGGTGCCCGTCGATGTACAGGACGCGGATCGTATCCTGCCGGGTGTCGATCAACACATGGTGGGCGTTATTGGCCGTGTTCTGCTCGCCGGGCGCCTCGTCGATCGTGAGCGTATACTCGCGCGCCTCGGTGGAGGCCGGCTCGTAGAAAAACGTAAACTGGTCGACCTTCCCTTCCCCCTTCAGCGTGCGTGTCTCGGTGAAGACGCGCTCCTCGCCGCGAAAGAGATTAAACGCGACCGGCTCGGGCTCCGCCGCCCAGCTGCGGACCTTGACCTCGATCTCGGCCCCCGTCGTCTCCTCGACGCTCCGGCTGACGGACGCGTCGAGCAACTCGCGGTCCTGCAAAAAGGCCGTCTGCCCGATACCGACGACATGGAGCGGCACGTCCATGGCACGAAGCTGCTCGGCCTCGTTGAGCGGCACGCCGTCGCTGTTGTCGCCGCCGTCGGTCATCAGCACCACGCCGGCCAGGGGGACGCCCCGGAAGTCGGAGATCACGCGGTCGAGCGCGGCGGAGAGATCGGTGCTGTTGCCGTCCGCCGCGGCGTGCTGGACGCTATCGACCCGGCTGACGCGTTCGCCGAACGTGTAGTAACGGACGTTGAAGTGCTCCTCCAGGCCGGCTCCGAGCGCACGGCCGGGGTCTTGTAACAGCGAGGCGACCTCTCCGAACCGGGTGCGTCCCTCGCCGGCGTCCGGGATCGTCATGCTTTCGGAGGCATCGACGAGGACGGCGACGAAGTTCTCGTCGGGCACGACATCCGGGGTGATGAGCACCGGTTCGAGGAGCGGCAAGAACAACAGCACGAGCGCCGTGAGGCGGAGCGACAGCGAAAACGCCTTTGCGCGGGTCGAGGCGAAGAGATTCGTGACACCGTAGATCACAGCGAACGCCGCGCCGACGAGCAGCAGCCCGCCGGCGATGAGCCACAGCCACTGGCCGATCTGGACGCCGATCTCGCCTTCGGAGAACTGCAGGCTGTTGAACTTGAAGAGGCGTTCTAACCAGGTCTGGGGCATGAAAATTAACGGTTAACTCAACGTCCAACGCTTAAAAACTGTTGGGATTTCCACAACCCAGGGCATAGTCATCCCCGCGAAGGCGGGGATCCAGCCATCAGAATGGCATTTATCTGGGTCCCCGCCTTCGCGGGGATGACGTGCTCCTTATGCAATATGCAAATCTCAACGGTTCAACGTCATTCATTCCTGGATTTCGAGAGCGACTCGTAATAGCGATCGACGACGTCCCGATACTCGTCCGGCACCTCGGCGTTGCGCGATCCGTAGAGCTTCTTTTCCATTTCGATGGTGTCGAGCTGGCGGGAGAGCAGCATCTCGAGGTCCGACAGCGGGTCGTAGACGTTTTCGTTGAAGAAGTCCTGGGCCGAGTCTTCATCGATCAGAATACCGGTGAAACTGGCGTCGGCGACGCGGCGGAGGGACTGCTGGGCGCGCTGGAGGCTGCGCTGCATCTCCCCATCACCTTCCTCACCACCGAGCTGCTCCTGCAAGCGATCGAGGGTCTGCTCCGCCTGTCGCGCCTGCTGCTGCATCCGGGCGGCCTGGCCGCGGGCGCCGCCTTGTTGCCCGGATTGTCCCTCGCCCTGCTGGCCCTGCTGACCCTGTTGGCCCTGCGGATTCTGGCTCTGTTGGCCCTGGCTGTCCTGCCCGGGCTGCTGGCCCTCTTGCTGGCTTTGAGACTGTTGGCTTTGAGACTGTTGATCCTCTGCCGGCCGGCCCTGCTGGCCAGCGCGTTCCTGGGCCTCTTCCATGCGTTCCCGGATGTCCTGGAGATCGGCCAGGGCGCGGCGTAGCTGATCTTCGTCGGTCTGCGGGAGGTTTTCCTGCAGCTCGCGGGCCTGGGTCGTAAGGCCGCGCAGGGACTCGTCGATGGAATCCTGGATCCGTTCGGCGAAATCGATCCATCCGCGTTCGAGGGCGGCCTGGGAGTCGTCCATGTTTTTCTCGAGGTCGTCGCGGCGCATCTGCTGCATCATATTGCGCAGGGTCGTGGCGGCTTCGGGGTCTTCCTCGCGGATGCCGGCTTCGAGCGACTCGGCCTGGCGTTTCAGGCGGTCGAGATTATTGCGCATGCTCTCACGGTTTTCGCGAAGATTCTCCAGCTCTTCCTGTTCGATTCGTCCGCTCTCCTGCGCCTTTTCGAAGGCCGAGGCGATATCCGATCCGAGGCGCTCCTCTTGCTGGCGCATCTCTTCGAAGTCCCGGACGAACTCATCGAGCAGTTCGCGTTTGTTGTCGGCGCCGGCCATGCGCATGTCTTGCTGGAGCTGGTCGAGTTCGTTCAGCGCCTGCTGCTGCTGGGCGGCGGCCCGCTGGTCGTCGCCGTTACGCAACGACCGTTCGGCTTCGCGCATGTTGTCGATGGCGCGCTGGAGCCCCTGCTGCATCTCGCGGGAGACGTTTTCCTCGCTCCGGCTCATCTGCTGCATCTGCTGGGCAAGCTCCTCGGCCTGCTCGCGGATTTCGTCCTGGTCCCGTTTTAGGCGCTCGATGAACCGCTTCTCGTCCTCGCCCTGGAGGGATTGCTGGCGCTGGTTGGCGAGCCGCTGCTGCTTGCGGGCCAGTTCCTTGATCCGCTGCATGGCGTCGTCCATCTGCTGTTCGCCGCCGCCGCCGCCCTGCTGCTGCGGCTGTTGCTGCATCTCGTATTTATCGCGGGAGATGTCCAGCTCCAGATCCATCAACTCCGTCATCCGATCCTCCATCGACCCACCGCCACCGCCGCCGCCCTGCGACGGGTCGCGGTTCATGGCCACCTGGCGGTCGCGGTTGAGCGCGTCGGCGCGGAGGAGGAAATTGAGGGCGCGGCGCTCGGGGGCGAGGGCCTCTTCGAGTTTCGCCGTTTCGAGCACCTCGATGGCGCCGTCCATCTCGTCGACCGCCCCGCGGAGATACTCGACGATCTTCTGGCTATCCTCGCTGTCGCGTAATTCCAGCGAGAAGGCCGTCGACCCGATCCGCTCCTCGATGCTTTCTTTCAAGCTGGCCTGGGCCTGTACGAGTCCGCGCACGGCTTCCTGGAAGGCCTCCGGGGTTCCTTCGTTGCGCGACCGGTGGAGCTTCCACGTCGCGGCGATGATTTCCTGCTGGCTGATTACGGTCCGGCTCTGCCCGCCACCACCGCCACCTCCGCCACCCGTGTTGTTCGCCTGGGTGAAGCGCTGGTCAAACGGGGCGACCTCGATGAAGTACATGTCCGACGCCTCGGCGTCGCGGCCGGCGAAGAAGTCCTCGGCCTCGACATAATACGAGATCACGTCTCCGGGCTCGAGTTCATAATCTTCCAGGAAAAAGACGTAGTCGCCGGTGACCGAGGCCGTGCGGGCCTGGTCGGCCGGCATGAGGGCGACGGTCTCCTCATCTTCCCCATTGACCGAGAAGCGCAGCCGGAGGTCCTTCACCCCGTAATCGTCCTCCACCTTCGCTGCCACCACGACTTCCTCGATCGCGTTCACCCGCACGTCCTGCTGGGGGTCGGTGATCGAGATGCGCGGGCGCTCGTCTTCCTCGGGGACTATCAGGTAGTCGTCCGGAAACTTGTTCTGCTTGCCGGCTCGGTCGCGCAGCTCCACATGGTACAGGTCCTCGGCTTCGAGCGCGATCTCGGCGCGGTAGACGCCGTCGCCGGCGGACTGCAAGGGCACCCGTCGGCCGCTATCCATCACCAGTGCCGCCTCCTCGAGGTCGCCCGTCGCGGTGACACTCACGCCGACCCGGGCGCCCTTGAGGCCCCGAATATCGCCGCTGTCTTCCTCGACCCGCGGCGGCAGGCCCGTGTAGGCCGGGTAGGTGTAGCGCAGATCGATGCGCTCGATTTCGGGGAAGGCGTAGAGGGAGACGGTAAAGATGTCCGACTGGAGTTCGTCATGCTGCACGAAATACTCGAGGGGCTCCTGCACCTCGGCGAATTCATGGAGATACACCGGCTGCCCGATGCCTTTGCGCATGGCCGCCTTCTGCCACTCGCCTCCCGGGGTGCGGAAGGTGATGAAGACCTCGTCTTCGGTCGGATCGCGGAGTTCGACGATCACCTCCTGCGTCGCCCCGCGCTCGATCTCTACGCTGCCTGGCGCCACGGTCATCGGGGGCTGCTCTTCGGTGGCGGCGAGGGTATATTTGACGCCGGAAAAAGCGCTCAGGATGGCGTCCGACGCGTAGTAGCCGTAGACGAGGAACAGCAGCGCCCCCGCGCCGGCGGCCACGGCCATGATGCGCTCTTTTTTACGATCGACGACCGTCGTGATCGGGATCGAGCGGACCTGCTGGACGGCGTCGTCCACCAGCCGATCCAGGAGCGAGCCGGTCTCGGCGTCCGCCATCTTGCTGTTCACCTCCACCGCACTGTTGAGGCGGTCCTCCAACCCGGGGATCTTCTCCTCGATAAACAGCGCCACCTGCCGGTCGTCCATCTTCAGCAGCAGCGGCTGGATGAGGTAGCGGACGGCCACATACAGCACCGCCACCCCCGCCAGCGCCGCGCCGGCCAGGAGGTACGTCAGCTCGATCTCGGTGTTGAGGTACACGACGAGGTAGAGCACGACGAAGAACAGCAGCGTCAGCAACGTGAGGGCGACACCCTGAACCAGGGCGCGCCGGCGCAGCCGCTGACGAACCAGCCGGACGAGAGAGAGGACGCGTTGGTTTGAAGCCATGGTGGTTCAGGGCAAAGTGCAAAAGGCAAAAGGCAAAAGGTAAAGGGGAAAAGGTCAAGGGGAAAAGTCGAAATGGGGCTGGATCATGCGACGCGTTTTCGATTGGCGAGGAACGTTTCGGCGGCAAAGAGGCCAATCATCCCCATGAGCAGGTAGCGCCAGAATTTCTGCTTCCGCTCTTCGTCTTCCACCTCCATCGTGCGCGCCATTTCCACCGTACGCGCCACATCATCGGGCGGCGGTACGACGGCGGCGATGGCCTCGGCGAGGTCACGCGTGGAGAGGTCGGACTCGGCTACATCTACATTGACGGCAAACGGAAAGCGCTGGTTTCCCTGAGCGGCGGCATAGTGCCCTGGCAGCCCCGTATCGCGGAAAAAACCTACGCCGTCGGCATCGAGGGTCACCCGCAGCTGCCGGTCGTCAGGCGTGCGCACGTCCCATGTCTCCCCGGGCTCGCCCTGGAGGCGGACGGGTTCTCCGATGAGGAACGCGAGCCGGCGCTCCTGGCCCTCGAGCGCGTATTTGACGAGCTGGTACACAAACGGGATGTACAGTTCGTTGATCGGGAAGTCCGTCCAGTCCGCATTAAACGTGGACGTATACACCAGCACGCGGCCGGCGCCCACCGTCTGTTCGATGAGAAACGGATCGCCGGAGTCGTAGCGGCCGACGACCGTCGCGCTGGAGTCCGGCACGATGCGCATGTACTCGCGGAACTGGGGCCGGAAGATGGCGCCGGCGCTCGACTGCGCGAAGAGGCTGAAGATGGGATGGCGGATGTCGACATCCCCGATGATAGCCGGCCCGCCCTGCACGGTACGGGCCTGGATGCGGCCCGTCGGTTGGCCGATGCCCAGCTCGGCCAGCGCGGCCGACAGCCCGGCCGGGTCGCTGGCGTCGCCGAAGGAAAGGACGACGCTGCCGCCGCGTTCGAGGTAGCCGAGCAGAGCGGACCGTTGCGCGGCGCCGAGCGCCGGCACGTTGCTCACGAAGACGACGGCCTGCGACGCCATGCGCCCGCCGGTCAGGTCGCCGGCGGCGCCCCGCGTGAACCCGTACAGCGCCGCGTCGCCCTGGTTAAAGGCGCGATCCAGGTAATAGGCGTCGTTGCGGGCGTCATTACTCCCATCGATGCCCAGCAGGGCAGGCCGGCTCCGAACATCGAGCGCGAAGTAGTGGGTGTTGTCTGCCGGCAGCGCGTCGTCGGCCAGGTGCAGGCTGCCGAGGAAGACGCCCTCGCGCTCGGGCCGGTACTGGAAGGAGACGCGGCCCGCCGTGGAGGCCGGCACCTCGGACTCTTCGACGACGGCGTTGTCGAGGGTCAGGGCCAGCGACAGGCCGGCCGGCGTGCCCTCGCCCGAGGCGCCGATGCGCGAATCGAAGCGGTTGATCACCTCCCCCTCTACGCGGCGCGTGCCCACGGCCAGGCCGCCGATATACGTGTTTTCACGGCCGGCATCCCCCAGTGGGATCACCTCGAAACCCACGCCCTGTTCCAGTTTCCAGTTCTCAAACGCCCCGCCCCATCCGGTGCGTTGCATGTCCGTGATGAGGACGATCCGTTGCGCCTCATGCCGTGCTTCGGCCAGCAGCTCCTGGGCCAGCTGGATCGGGCGGAAGAAGTCGGTCGGGCGATAGGTCGGCTCCAGAGCGGAGGTCAACACGTTGCGGTGCAAGCTCTTATCCGTCCCGAGGGCGGTGAGTTGGCGGGGCTCGTCGGAGAAGGCGACGATGGCCACCTCGTCGTCCGGGCCGGCGGCGTCGACGATGCCGAGCGCCGCCGCACGCGCCTGCTCAAACAGGTCGCCGTACTGCATACTGAAAGAGTTGTCGACGAGGACAACGACGGACTCGGCCTGTTCGGTCGCAAAAAACGGGATGCTGTCTTTCGGGATAAACGGCCGGGCGAAGATCAGGGCCAACAGCGCCAGCAGGAGGCCCCGGATCGCCATCAGCAGCCAGTCTTTGATCCGCCGCCGGCGCACCACTTCCTTTGGCGTCATCTTCAAAAACATCAGGGAGCTGAACCGCACCTGCTTCGCCCGTACACGCCGCACGAGGTGAAACAGGACCGGCAGTAGCGCCGCCCCGAGGCCGAAGAGGAATATGGCGTTGATGAAAGACAAACGATTAGCGATTAGCGATTAGTGATTAAATGAGTAGCGAGTGGCGATTGAATCGCGACAATAAGGTTCCGTCATCCTGGGCCCCGACCCAGGACCCAGAACAAAATGGCTAACCCGACTGGGTCCTGGATCAAGTCCAGGATGACGTTTTGCTCCATTTTGCATTTTTAATTTTGCATTGTTCACCGGTAGCGACTACGGGCGGCGAGGTACTGGAATAGGGCGAAGTCGAGCGGCTGGTCGGTGGTGACGAGGTTGTAGTCGATCCCCAGGCCACCGCAGGCCTTTGTGAGGGTGTCGCGGTAGCGGTTGAAGTTTTCCTGGTAGGCGATCCGGGCGGACTCGGCTTCGAGCACCATCTTTTCGCCGGTCTCCATGTCCTCGAACTCGACCATCTCGGAGAACTGGAACGCTACTTCCTGTGGATCGAGGATGTGGAAGACCAGCACGTTGTGGCCGTCGAAGCGGAAATGCCGGAGGCCGTCGATGATGGCCTCGGGGGTGTCCAACAAATCGGAGATCAGCACGATGAACCCCCGCCGGCGTTGGGCCTCGGCCAGCTCGTGCAACGGCTTGCTCATGGCCGTCGTCTTGCCCGGTTTGGCGTCGTGCATGTGCTGGAGGATCGTCAGCAGGTGTCCGGAGGCGCGGCGCGCGGGAATGCGGGTGACGATCGCGTCGTCGAAGAGCGTCAGCCCGACGGCGTCCTGTTGACGCGTCATAAAATACCCGAGGGAGGCGGCCAGAAAAAATGCGTATTCCTGTTTGGTAACCGTGCCGGAGGTATACCCCATGGACGGGCTGATGTCCACCATGAGGTCGAACCGGGTATTCGTCTCTTCCTCGAACTCCTTCACGTAAAGCCGGTCCGTGCGGGCGAACAGCTTCCAGTCGACGTGCATCAGGTAGTCGCCGTGGATATACGGGCGGTACGAGACGAACTCGACGCTGGCGCCTTTATAGGGGCTCTTGTGCAGGCCGGACAGGAAGCCTTCCACCACGCCGCGGGCCAGCAACTGGAGGTTGCTGATCCGCGCGAGGATCTCGGGTTTGATAAACCGGGTGATGGCCGGCGAGTCGGGCATGGGTGGTTAGGTAGTCTGTGGTTTGGGAGACGCCATGTATGGCGTCTGTACGGGGTCAGGG
>JAWXAX010000031.1 GCA_034439735.1 Rhodothermales bacterium
GGCGGGAAACGAGCGAAGCGACTTACGAAGTAATCCAGCCATCAGACTGGCATTTTTCTGGGTCCCCGCCTGCGCGGGGATGACTTGCTCCTTATGCAACACGCCATCTCAACAGTTTCTCAAGGGATCTCCTTGCAGGATTGACTCGTCGCGTTCACACGTTTCGCCAAGGCCCCTCCTCGAACCGAGGAGGGGCGGATCCCGGCGTCGATTCATCGACGTCGGGACGGGGAGGAGTCAGGCCAATCAGACAGCGCGGGCTTGACTCACGCGCAGGCGTGACGCTATCTTGCCGGCGGGCGTTCAGGACGCCTCCCGTCCGCGGGAAGGACTGAGTCCACCTGACGCGTAGCCACACCATCACGGTTGCCTGCACCTTCTTCTCGCCCAGCATAGCGGACACGGGCTCACCAGAGGAAGTGTGTCATGCCTATCCGCGATCTCCCCGTCCGCCCCGACCTCGACCAGCTCCGCCACCAGGCGAAAGACCTGCTCAAGGCGATTAATCAGTCCGACCCATCGGCTCTCGAAGACCTCCACGCGTTCCACCCCAACCCACCCGATCCCGCCTCGGCGAAGCTGGCCGACGCACAACTTGTCCTCGCACGCAGTTATCAGGCGCCCAACTGGCCGCGGCTCGTCCAGGCCTGCCGGCTGATCGACGCCATCTGGCGGGAT
The DNA here is from genome assembly GCA_034439735.1 of Rhodothermales bacterium. Taxonomy (NCBI): domain Bacteria; kingdom Pseudomonadati; phylum Rhodothermota; class Rhodothermia; order Rhodothermales; species Rhodothermales bacterium. Next base: position 679 of record JAWXAX010000031.1, read on the forward strand.
GATCTGGAGGCGGTCCGCGCGCTCATCCTCGAACATCCTCACCTGCTCCACGAACACGCCACCATCCGCAACAGCAACTGGGGGCCGCCGATGGCCTATGCGGCGAATCTCGGGCGGGACCGGATCATCCAGATGTTGCATGGGATGGGGGCGACGGATCTAGAAAAGGCGCTTGGTCGGGCCGTGTTGCAGAGCCGGGTGAGCACCGCGGTGATGTTGCATGCCCTGCTGGGCAAGCCGGCGCCCCCCGCGGATGCCCTGGGCGGGCCGGCGTATACGCTCAGTGTGCCCGGCACGGAGTTTATCCTGGAAGTAGGAGGAAAGGTCTACGACGAGGCCGGCCGTCGGATCGCCCCGGTGGATGTCGTGCTCGAAACCGACAGCCGGAAGCCCGAGGCGAAGCACCGGATTCTGGAGCTGTACGTCCAGCACGGCCTCGTCCTCCCCGATACACCCGTCATGGCACTCCACCGCGGCCGGATCGACCTCCTGGAGGCGCATCTGGCCCGCGAGCCGGGGCTGTTGCGGCGCACGTTTTCTCACGAAGAGATCTATCCCCCGGATCTGGGCTGTCACGACGAGGTGCAGGCTACCCACGGCACCCCGCTCGCCGGCGCCACGCTCTTGCACATGGCCGTCGATTACGATGAACTGGAGATCGCGCGTTGGCTGCTGGCACAGGGGATGGACGTCGACACGCCGGCCGCCATCGACGCCGATGGGTTCGGCGGCCACACGGCGCTCTTCGCGACGGTCGTCTCGCAGCCGAACTTCTGGGTGAACCACCATCACACGCCGGATCTCGCCGCGTTCACGCGCCTGCTACTGGATCACGGCGCCGATCCCAACGTCCGCGCGTCGCTGCGCAAGCAACTTCATCCCGGCTACGGAGAAGAGACGCTGCACGAATTCCACGACGTGACGCCGCTCGGGTGGGGCCGGCAGTTCCATCGGCAGATATTTGTGAGCAAGGAGGCGATGAAGTTGATCGAGGAGGCGGGTGGGAGATGAGAGCGCAGGACAACGATGTCCTACATGAACTGGGAGGAGTACTTCCTGCCGGTGCTGCCGGCGGTGTTACTTGTCCTTATGTTTATGGGCGACTCTTGGGAAAATCACGGGCGCACGGTCGAACAAATCGACGCGTAGTTTAGTCGGAGAAGTGTAGTCCGAATCATTCCATCGGCGCATCTCGTCGTCGCGCCGGTTTGCAAGTGAGTGCTCATGTAAGCATGTTGCGGAAACGGTGAACGCCCATGACGGCCATTGAACAACTGACAAATCGACTGGACAAGCTCTCGGAAGCCGAGCGTGAAGCCGTGGCTGCGGCACTCTTGCGGGTATGGGACGCAAAAGAGTGGGATGAACAGATCGAGGCAGATATCGCCGCGGGGAAGCTCGATTTTTTGATTGAGGAAGTGGAAGCAGAGATCGTGGCTGGTCGTATAAAGCTGCTATGAAGCACTATGCTACCTCTCGATTCTGGGAGGGGTACCACCAATTGCCCGAGCACATCCAGAATCTGGCCGATCAGTGCTTCGCCTTGTTTAAGGCAAACCCCAGGCACCCTTCCCTACATTTTAAACGTGTAGGAAAGTTCTGGTCAGCCCGGGTCGGCCTTGATTACAGGGCCCTGGCCGTTGTGCGAGATGGAGATATCTATTGGGTTTGGATCGGACCTCACGGGGTGTACGATAAACTGATTGCCTGACTGGATGGTTCGATAGTTCACCCCGTACTCTGCATCGCCGCCGCGATTCCGTTGATGCTGAGGAAGATGGCGCGGGCGAGCGCCTCGCGTTCGGCCTCGGAGGGGGCGGCTCGGTGCCGGCGGATGAGTTCCACCTGCAGCAGGTTCAGCACGTCCGTGTACGGATTCCGGAGGGCGATGGAGCGCTGGATGACGGGGTTGTAGTCGAACACCTCGTCCTGCCCGGTGATCGCGAGGATGGCGTCGCGGGCGAGGGTGTAGTCTTGCAGGATGACATCGTGGAACGACGGGCCGGCCGCCAGGTCGGCGTAATATTTCGCGACATCGAACCGGCTGCGAGCGATCTCCAGCTGGGCATTGTTGAGCACGGCCCGGAAAAACGTCCAGTTTTTAAACGCCTTTTTGAGCAGGGCCAGATCCTCCGGCCGCTCATCGAGCACTTTCTTGATGCCGGCGCCGACGCCGTACCAGCCCGGGATCATGTACCGCGTCTGCGTCCACGCGAACCCCCAGGGGATGGCGCGGAGACTCTCAAAGTCGACTTCCGAGGCCGACTTCCGCGAGACGGGCCGCGAGGCGATCGGGAGCCGGCTGATCTGGGCGATGGGGGTGACGTTGATGTACCACGGCCACAGGTGCTCGTGGTCGATCAACCCCCGGTAGGCGCGCATCGAGGCCGTCGAGATCGTCTCCATCACCCTGCCTTCGGCATCGTCGCTGGTGGAGTGCTCCTCGGACGCCCGGCCGGCATGGCCCGTGGCCAGGAGCATGGCGTTTACGATCTGCTCCAGATGCCGGTGCGCGATGTCCGGCAGGGCGTACCGGAAGGAGATAACTTCTCCCTGTTCGGTGAACCGGATCCGGCCGCTGTGGCTTACGTCGGGCATCGACAGAATGGCCTGATTCGCCCGCCCGCCACCGCGCCCTACCGTGCCGCCGCGGCCGTGGAACAGCCGGAAATCCACCCCGAACGCCTTACACACCCGGCCCAGGGCGGCCTGCCCCTTGTGCAGGGCCCAGTTTGCCATCCAGTAGCCGCCGTCCTTGTTGCTGTCGGAATACCCGAGCATGATCTCCTGCATGTTTCCCCGGCAGGCGAGGTGCCGGCAGTAGACCTCGTTCGCGAAGATCGAACGCATGAAGCCCTCGGCGGCCTCCAGGTCCTCGATGGTTTCGAAGAGCGGGACGATGTCCAGCGGCGAATGCACCACGCCGGCCTCCATCGACCACAATCCCACTTCCTTGGCGAGCAGCATCACCTCTAACAGGTCGCTCACGTCATGCGTCATGCTGACGATGTAGCTGCCGACGGCCTCGGGCTCCTGCGCAACGATGTCGCGGACCATCTCCATCGTATCCAGCATCTCCTGCTCGGCCTCGGGCAACGAGGCGCCGCGGGGGAGGAGGGGGCGCGGGTTGCTCAGCTCGGCGGTAAGTAGAACGACTTTGTCGGTTTCGGGCAGGTCGCTGTACGCCGGCGTGACGCCGGCTCGGGCCAGCAACGCCGCCACGGCGGCATCGTGCATCCGGCTGTGCTGGCGAATGTCGAGCGCGGCCATGTGCAGGCCGAAGGCACGGGCATTCGTGTAGATCTTGTTCAGTAACCCGTACCGGGCGATATGTTCGAACCCCGTATCGACCAGAGCATCGTGCAGCAGCGCGAGGTCCGCCACGAAGGCCGCGCTGTTGTACCGATCCGCGCGGTCTTCGCCAGGTAAAAACGCGGTCTCCAACTCGGCCAGTTCCGCCTCTAGCTTGAGCATCATGAAGCTCACCTTGAGGCGGTACGGCTCGAATGCGTACTGGCGCACCCAGTAATCGGGCAGCGTAAACCGCCGGCTGTCGGCCTCGATCGACACGCGCAGCGGCTCGGGGATCGGGACGGCGCGTTCGGAGAGGCTCAGTTCGCGCCGCAGGTTGGTGAGTTCTTCCAGGAACAGGGTGATGGCCGTGCGCCGGTGGGTGATGGCGGTCTGGCGGGTGACATCGGGCTTGACGTTCGGGTTGCCGTCGCGGTCGCTGCCGATCCACGAGCGGAACTGGAGGAAGACGGCCGGCTCGATCTCACGGTCGTAATACTGCTTCACGGCGTCGCGCACGTCGTCGTAGATCCGGGGGATGGTGTCCCAGATGGTGTTGCGCAGAAAAAACAGGCCGTTGTCGACTTCCTCCTGCACGGTCAACCGTTCCACCCGCACCTCGTCGGTCACCATCAGCAGGCGGATTTCCCGGTAGATCTCATCCCCGATAGCCGCGATCTCGTCGGGCGTGAGCGACCGCTCCCATAACTCGCCGAGCAGGGTGGCGATGCGTTTCTGTTTGTACATGATGCTCCGCCGGCGCGCCTCGGTCGGGTGCGCGGTGAGCGTCGGTTGGATGTCGAGCCGGTGCAAAATGTCCATCAGCTGCTCGTACGACACGCCGGCCTCGCGCAGCGTATATACGGCCTCGGCGATGGATTCCTTGCGCGGCTTGTCCGGCCGGCTGTTGCGCGAGCGCTGCCGGTTGATGCGGATGATCTCCTGCTGCTCGGCCTTGTTGACGAGGTGGAAAAAGTCCGTGTAGGCTTTTAACAACAGGTTGATCTGATCCAACGAAAGCGTCCCGATCGTTGCCGCCGCCTGCTCCCGCAGCGCCGGCTCGTTGTTGTTCGCCGCTTCCTTACACAGCCGGCGCAGCTCCTCGACCAGCGCCAGCGTCTCCTCGCCGGCCTGCTCCCGGATCACCCGTCCCAGTGTGGCCCCGAGCAGGTTTACCTGCTCACTCAAAGGCTTGGAAATGCCGCTTTCGGGCGAGAAAAAATGGGTTTCGTCCAACGTTTTTCCACTTTTCATTTTGCACTTTGCACTTTTCACTTTGCACTGACTACAACGTTTTCCATCACGATCTCCGACAACAGCCGCAATTCGCCGGCCTCAAACTTCTGGTCGTACGTCTCGATCGCAAGCCCGGGCTGCTGGAGGTCGTCGGCGATGTAGTTCATATAATCGGCGAACCGGACACCGCCCACCACGCGCGGGTTCACGGCCTTGCGGAAGCGGGAGCCGCCGCCGTCGATCAGGAAGTCGTAGGCGATGTAATCCATCGTCGACTCCTCCTTGTGGATCCAGTAGATGAACCGGTCCTCGAAGTCTTTCCCGCCGCCTTCCTGCTGAAAGGTGACTTGGATCTTATGATACGGCCGGCCTTCGACGACGACTTCCTCCAGATACCGCTTCTGCACGGCGGCGTCGTTGAGGTTGTAGGGGAGGAGGGCGAAGTAGAGGACCGAGTTTACGGACGACTCGAAGGCGCGCGCGCGCTCTTCGGTCAACGCCACGCGCCCGCCGTCGATCTCGCGGTAGAACCCATCGTTGCTCAACACATCGCGTACAGCACCGGTGGAGTCGGTGAAGATGCGCTCGTAGATAAAGGCACCGCCATCCCGCGTGGCGCGGTAGTGCCGGCCGCGCTGGTCGAAGTCGATCACACTATGATCGATCACGGGGCCGCCATGGGTCTCGATCACCCGATTGATGATGGCGACCGGGTCGCGCGGATCGGTGCAGCCGGCGAGGAGGAGCAGGGAGAGGAGGAGAAGTCGGGTCATTCTGGGCGTCGATGTGTTTGGAGGTTGTGTGTCCGCGAAATAGAACTTCAGAGCGCTTCGTCATCCCGGACTTGATCCGGGACCCCGTCGTTTTGCATTCCGGCAGGCTCCCGACCCCGATCGGGGATCCATACAACCAACTGGCCTGGCATGGATCCCCAATCAAGTTGGGGATGACGAAAGTGCTCAAGGTGGACTCTCGCTTGTGAAACGGTCAAAGCCTTAGTCCGCCGCCTTCTGATGCTTCTTCAGGACGAACTGTTTCCAGATGACCACCATCAACCCGAGGTATACCACGCACACCCCGAAAACCACACCGTACCCGATCATCCTCCCCTCAAAGAGTGTGAAGGGCAGATTGATGAGGATGAGGAGCGGAAAGCCGAGCACGAGCGCCATCCCGCTCCCGAGCCCGAGGTCCTGGGCGACACTCGTCCGGAAGTCGGGGTCGGTCACCCGCACAAGCGCCAGGCCGGAACTGATCGTGCCGGTCATCTCCCCAAAAATCCCCAGCCGCCGCTCAAGCGGATGGTCGTCGAAGGCGAGCCGGACGGCCCACCGGACGATGAAATACGTCGCCGGCGTGCCGAAAAGGGTCATCAGGGCGATTGGCACCATGTAGGCCCGCGCGGCGCCCAGGCTGATGGCGATCACGGCGAGGGCGATCATGTAGTCGGTCATCCATCCCGTGAGCCGGTGCAGCAGGCCGGCATCGATGGGGATAAAGCGCTGCTCCCGCCCGAGCAGCTTGCGCATGGCCAACGCCAGCAGGTTGGCGAAGATGAAATGGAACCCCCAGAGCATGGCGATCTCTTTCTCGAGGCCGGCTTTCGCCATCAGCGCCGCCAGGCCGGTCGTTACGCCGTAGGTCAGCAAATACACGGCGCCGATGAGGGCGAAGTGGACCGTCAGCGGCTCGATCGTTCCACCGTGATACGCCAGCCGGCCGGCGATCGGGAGCGGCTCCTGCCGCAGGATGCCCGTCCGCAGCGCCTCGTCCATGCCGTGTGTGCCGCCATCGATTAGCTTGCTTTCGCCGGCGCGGACACCCCGGTTCACCAGCACGATCCCGACGAAGTACGCCACCAGAAACCCGGCCGCCGCCAGCGTCAGCCCGACGTCTCCGCCGCCGCCAAACCCGTAGGGCTCCCACGACTGCCCGATGGAATACGCGATCCCCGGCCCCATCCCAAACCCCAGCGGCAGCAACATGCCCACCGCCGGTACGAGATCGGGCATAAAGGTGTAAACGACCGCAAACGCGATCCCGAGTCCGATGAGGATCTGGATGAGGTAGCAGAAGAGGAAGATGAAGCCCACATGCGTTGCCCCGCGCGAGCCCTTTTCATTGGAGCCCTGAAGCCCGATGCCGATAAACGTCAGTGCGAGGAGATGGTACAGGTAGGCGCCCATCCGATCGACATCGAAATGCAGGAGGCCGACCCCTTCGGGGCCCAGGATCAACCCCGTAAAGCCGGCGATGAGGGCGCTGGGGATGAGAAAACGCTGAAAGAACGGGATAAAACGCCGGCACATCAGCCCGAACAACAACAGGGCGCTGACCAGCGCGATGTCGAGCGCGGCCTCGCCGATCGTGATGGGTAGGTCCCACAGGTTCATGCGCGTGCTTGCTCACCGACCGGAGGCAGAACGCCGGCCTTGAGGCGCTGGATGGTCTCCTCCCACTGGAGCGCGCTGCCGTCGCCGGCGAACGTGAACTGGATCATCTCCTGGGCGAGTGAAAGCTGCAGGCGGGAGTTGCGTTCGATGCCGGAGTACAACACATCTTCGAGCGCGAGCGCGAAATTGATGGACGATCCCTTGATCCGAATCTCGTCTGGAAACAGGGCGATTTCGACTGTTCCATGGGCATCCAACCGGGGAAACTGCTCCTCGCTGTGCATTTGTACGGTGTTGCGAATGAAGGCCCCGCCGGCGTCGCGCTCAAGCGGCATCGCTCGCACCTGATCGTAGAAGGTGCTGGTCGTGAGCACCTCGCCGGTTTTCTCGTCCAGCAGGGTGCTGTCTTTTTGCATCTTGTAGCGGAACGTTCCGGCGGCGTTCACCACATACGTCCCGTCCGGCGTAAACACGCCCCCGTTGGCGCCTGAAACAGGGTCGCGGTAGATGAGGCGGTGGATGCCCTGCGCCGGCTTGTAGGCGAAATACGGCTTCAGGTCGTCCGGCACGATGGTTTCGTCGATCGCCATCTGGGCTTTCAGGATGCCAAGCGCCTCCTCGAATGGCGTTTTTCGGTCGAATTGAAGGGGCGGCTTGACTTCGACGCGAACGCGGGAGCGCCTCGGATAGGTGGCCCAGCGCGGCCAGCCGGTGTAGGATCCGTGGGTGATGACGGGGTAGATCGGGATGCCGCTTTTTACAAATACCTTGGCGGTGCTTTCGATCCAGGGCGCCGGCCGGCCGTCCCACCGCCGGCCGCCTTCAGGGTAGATGAGTATGGCGTGTTTTGTGGCGATAAACCGGTAGATCTCGCGGATGAGATGGGGCTCAGGTACATGTTTGCGCGTGGGATGCAGCTCGATGTCCTGGAGTATCTTGCGGAGCAGTCGGCCGCGATGGTATTCCTTCGTAATCACGCCCCGCGTCGATAGACCCCACGGGATGAAGTGGTTCAGTATAAACGGGTCGAAATTGTGCGAGTGATTTCCATAGACAAAACAGGGTCGCTGGAGGTCGATGTACCGGGAGCCAGACGCTAGCTCCGGATGGCAGAAATAGCGTGCGACCGGGAGCAGCCCCAGCCGGACAGCCGTTTCGCCGAACGTAAGCGGGTAGTTGCGGTAGGTCATGGCGTATCGATCAGGGATTGAGGCGGACCTCGGCAAACACGGGAAGGTGGTCCGAGGCGAAGGCGCCGTCCCAGCTATCGCTCAGGGTGGCGTGGCGCAGGGTGCGGATCCCCGGCGAGGTGAAGATGTAGTCGATCCGCCGGCCGGGTTGGCCGGTATAGGTAAACCCATAAAACGTCGTTTCCGGGCCGTGGGCGCCTGTTTCCGAGGCAAGGTGGGTGTCGGTGAAGGCTTCTGTCAAGAGGGCGTATCCCGGAGCAGAGGGGTCAAAGTTGAAGTCGCCGGTGAGCACCACAGGTGTGTCGCCGGCAAGGGTGGCGATGCGCTCCACGATCATCCGGGCGCTTTCGGTCCGGGCCTGCTCGCCGCGGTGGTCGAAGTGGGTGTTGACGTGGAAAAACGTCTGCCCGCTGGCGGCATCCTGATACTCAGCCCAGGTGACGACGCGGGTGATGGCGGCGTCCCAGCCGAGGCTGCCCGGGACATCGGGCGTGAGGGAGAGCCAGAAGGTGCCGCTTTGCACGGGGGTAAACCGGTCCGTCCGGTAGTAGATGGCCGAGTACTCGCCGGCCTCCTTTCCATCGTCGCGCCCGACACCGAGGCGGCTGTAGCCTGGGAGCAGGCTATCGAGGTCGACGAGCTGGCCGTGCAGCGCTTCCTGGACGCCGAATACATCGGCCTGGTTGAAGCGGATGATGCTGGCGGCGTGCTCCTTGCGCAACGGCCAGGCGTGCAGGCTATCGTTCGGGGTGTTGTAGCGGATGTTGAAGCTCATCACCTTGAGCGTGGCATCGGCTGGCGCGGCGGGCGGGGCGTCGGGAGGTATACACGCCGCTCCGAGGCAACCGAGGAGCAGGAACAGGACGAATCGCATCGTTCAGCCGGATGGGGAGGAGTGGAGAGGTCGGATGCCAGAGGTGGCGTGATGCGCCAAGATACGGATGTCCGTGGAGTAAAAAAGGGCCTCGCCGGACATCGAGCGCGGACAAAAAAGAAGCCCCGCCGGCGTGGCCGGGGGGCGTCTTTCTCTGGGAGGCAAAGGGAAATGATCTAATTGGCGAGGTCGCAGTCCTCGTCGATCACGTTGCACCGCTGCGTCCACGTCCCGAGATGCGCGATCGGGGCGCGGTCGAACCGGTTCATGGCGTTCGTGACCGTCTCGTCGTTCTGGAGAATCTGCGTAAAGGGCCCGAGGACGATGTTGAGGCCGAAGTGCCCGTTTACGATGTCCTCTCGCAGCTGATCGAGCTCCTCCTGGTATTCGGTTTCCTCCTCCGCGCGGATGTGCTGATAGGCCGACGTCGTGAGGAGCAGCCGGTTGGTAGCGGCGTCGTACATCTCCAGGTGGAAGGAGCCCTGTCGGGCGTAGTCGGAGCTGACGCGGCGGGGGCCGTCGTTGGCCGAGCCGGCGGGATCGGGATCTCGCATGAACGTGAGCATGCGCACGCTGCGGAACTGCATCTCGAGCGTCACGAGGTCGGCCGGCCGGAAGACGGGGCTGACGAGGCTGCCGCTGCCGTCGAAGCCGGCGGCGATGGGGCCCGTGCGCGACCGCCTCAAACCGGTTATCGGATCGTTGAATTCGAAGTTCATCGTCCCCATCCCGTTGGCGGACCGGTTGTCGAACTTGAGATAGATTTCCGAGACGCCGGCGCTAGGCAGGTCGTCCAGGGTCTCCACAAACCGGAGATACTGCTCATGCGCCGTCACCGGGGCGCCGTTCCGGAGGAAGGTGACGATGCGTTCGGTGGAGATCGGCGCGATTGAATTCCACTGCACATCCCACTTGTGTTTGTGGATGTACCAGGGGCCGGCGAGTGGGAGGCCAGGCTGGTTGGATTCGGTGCCGCGCGGCTGGGCCCAGATGCCGCTTAGATCGCGGTGGGTGGTGACGTCCATGTGGCTACCCGGCGGCACGGCCTCCTGGTAGGCGAGGATGGAGCCGCGGATGTTCACGAGCCCGTCGAAGCGGGTTTGCGAATACGAGTTGGTGGGGCGGAGATAGACGATGCCATCCCAATTCAGCGCCGCGCCCGGCTCGACGCGCAGCGCGCCTTCCACGATAAGGATGCCGTAGCCGCTAAACGAGGCGCCGCTCCGGATGGTGGCGTCGCCTTTGATGCGGACGATCGAGGTGTTGTCGGCGGTGCCGAAGTTAAACGCGTAAGGGTTGGTCTCGCCTTCGCCGATGATCCCACCCGGGGCTACGGAGCCAAACTGCATCGAGCCGGGGAAGAAGGCGTCCGGCATGTCGCCGGAGAGGGTCATTTCGTCGAGCGTCTTGTAGTAGAATTCCTGGAGCCAGGACTCGTTCTGGGCGACGTCGAGGTCGGGCAGTTCGTCATTGAATTCCTCTTCGTCCGCCTTCACCGTCACCTCCGTGATGTTGCCGGGCAGGCCGTCGTCTGCGTTCTGGAGCTGGTTGTTGATAGCGTTGGTCATCTGGCCCAGGTTGATCAGGCCGGCGAGTTCGGGGATCCCGTTCATCCGCTCGTATTCGCTGGTGCCCAGCCAGATCTCCTTGTTGTCCGGCCCGCCGTTCACGCGGGCGCTGTCGCTGGCTGTGATGGTCAGGTTCGGGGTGTCGAGCACCCACGCCGGTAGGTCCTGGCGCATCCGATACCGGCTGTGGATGAGATGCTGGGCATCTCCGTACTGTCCGATCACCCGGAGGTCGATGATGTTGTTCGCGGCGACCGAGTAGCCGTCGACCACGAACGTGCCTCCGTTATAGGTGACGGGGGCGTTGCCGTAGGAAAGGCTGCCCCCAAGGCCGCCGGTGTTGCTGAGCATCTCGGCCAGCACCAGGTTGTGGCCGGTGAGCGCCATGTCGCGGGCGAGCACGTCTTCCTGCATCAGCGACTGGGCGAGTTGGGACTCCGAGGAGATCCGTTGCACATTGGTCATGATGAGGACGCCGCTCAAGACGGTGGCGGCGACGATGATGAGCGCGGAGTTACCCATAGCGGTGAGGTCTGGGGGCGTACCGGCCGGCGGAGCGAGCTCCCGGCCGCGGGCAACGCCTATCGGTTTTGAGAATAAATCGTGTTGCCGTATCGAACGATGTTGAGGCCGGACGTCGACTTCTGGTCGGGCGATCGCTGTTCCACCGTGGGAATAGCGGCCTGAAGCTCGAGGTGGACGCGGTCCAGGTTCTCGGGGCACGTTTCGACCAGCAGGCCTGTCGGCGCGGCGAGGGCCCCTTCGGATACCATGCCAATCGTAAATCGGGTGATGAAGCTGCCGCTCCCGCCGTCCTCGACATAGGTCAGGTCGTTGAGCTTCAGCCGGCGCTCCATGCGATACACCTGCATGGCGTCCCCGTGGACGTCGATCGTCGTCGAGTCTTCCGGCATCAGACGGTATTCGACATGGACGATGTTCGACGCCAGGCCGGCGCTCGGGTCCTCGAGGGTCGGGAAGAGCAGGCGCGTCACATTGCCCACGGCGTCACGTTCTAGAAAACACTCTTCGGGCCGGCCAAGGGTCGTCTCCGTCTGGTCCTTGTTGCGCATGTTCTCGAGGTCGCGCTCGATGGTCCTGGCGAAGGAGAATGCCTGCTTCTCAACGATCTGGCCGATCTGTAGCTCGACCGTGTTCTGGCGATTACGGTTCACGACCACAATCAGTGAGATAAACAGCACGGTCGCGACGATGACCGCTGAAATATGATCGAGAAGCACATGCATGGGACGGGGGATCCAGGCGCGAGCGAACGGGGATACGGGGGATTAGTGGAGATACAGGCCGGCGGGCGACATCGTGCGTTTGAGGGTAATGACGACCGGCGCGCGCTCGCCCGGGGTGTCCTGTTCGGTCACGCGGACGGTCACTTCTTTCGCCAGCGAAGCCGCGCCCGTGAGCGCGACCGACGGGTTGCTCACCGAGACGAACTGCACCTCGATGTCCAACTGGAACGGATATTCCGCGCTATTGAACAGGTGCGTGTAAGGCGAAGAAAATCCGTGATAGTCGTCGATGTCGTCGAACGCCGCTACCGCCAGTTCATCCTCGTCCGGGCCAATATTTCCGGTGAGGCCGGCCACATCGACCCGCAACTCCGGGTTGGCGGCGTCGATCTCGTCAAAGGATTTTGACTCGATTTCGGCCATCTTGACCTGGGCGAAGTCTAGCGCCGCCCGTTCGACATCCCGCCCATAAACCTGCCCGTGGTACCGCAAAGCGGCCCGTTGCTGCGAAAATGACAGCAACGAAAAGATGGCCATAGCAAGAAACGCAAGCATAGTCTGTCTCATGCCGGTAACCGGGGTAAGGGGGAAGCAGCCGAACGTACGATCGCAACAGGCGAAGGGCGTGCCGGGAGATGGGAAACTCGGACGCGCACCGCACACCGTGCGGTCATATCAAGGGCGTGCTACTGCGCATTCGACGTGTCTGAAGACCGGGGGGCCGAGCACGTGCCGGGGAGCTGGCGCAGTATGTTTGGCGCACACCACATACGATGTATGGAGTAACTGGATTAAGCTAAGGTAAGCCTTCGGTATAATCCAGTTTTATTTCAGGAGTTTCCAGACGAGCAGAAATTGGGATGGGATATAAAACAAAAACGGTTCGAAGCGCGCTGGATGCGCACCTCGAACCGTGCTCCATACCTGGCTGTTTTCTTAACGGCTCTTAATCTTTAACCGGATATCATGCGAATCAGGAGTTGAAACGTCAAAAACAGGGCAAAATGTCACCACTCGACTTTGACCGAAGGCATAGTCATCCCCGCGCAGGCGGGGATCCAGCCGTCAGATTGGCA
>JAWXAX010000032.1 GCA_034439735.1 Rhodothermales bacterium
CGAACGGCGTGAAGACCGGCGTTGTCTCGGGAGCGGGTGTCAGGACCTCCTCGGCGGGCTCCGGTGCCGCGACGGAAGCGCCGCCGGGGGGCGGCGCCTCCAGACGTTCCGTGGCGGGGCGTTCCATGACAGGGACCTCCGGTCGGCCCGCCAGACGCTGCTCGACCTCCTTGAGCCGGCGACGCATATCGAGCTGTTCGTGCAGGAGGTAGCCGAGAAAGGCGCCGGGAAGGATGCCTTCTTCGTCAAGGAACACGGCGCCCGCAAATGCGCCAAGTAGCATGAGGATCCAACGCATAGAGAAGCAGGTCTGGTCCGATTGGCGAATGGGGGCGAACGATAGGACTTTTTGGGTCAGACCGGTTACAGCCTGTCAACCCGTAACCGGTCGACGCAAATCCCTCACTCCTGTCGCGCAAAGTACATCACATCGTCTTCATAAAGAGCCGAATTGCCGGCGTTGCGCAGAAGAAATGCGCGAAGCGCGGCGCTGGTTGTCGGTATATCCTTCATCAAGTCGTCGGTTACCAGTTCGGCACGCAACGTACGGTCGTCCGAAAAGGCGAACCGGACGATCAGGTATTCGTCCTTGCCCTCCGTGATGATTTTCAGGTTGCCGAAGTAGTCGCCGGCGAGCTGCGTGGCATAGGCCTGAAATCGGTAAGTTTCCTGCTCTCCTTCGAGATTGATCGAGATTACGACGATGGAAAACTGGATGGAATCCCGGGTCGAAATGGTCATGACGGGGGGCGCCTCGTCCGGCGCATCCTCGCCGATCCGCAGCCCGATCCATTCGCCTGCGAGACCCCCGATGCGGGGCGCTTCGTCGAGCGGTGCGATCGGGACGGGTGAGGTATAGCAGCCCATCAGAAAAAGGAGTCCGAAAAGGGCGCCGGCGGGAAATAAACGGATGCGGTTCATGGTTGTGCTCGGTGAATGAATGGAACGCCAGACAACTTCGTACATTTCGCCGCACGGGTTACGCCAGGAGATATGACGTTTGCGCGCTGGCGCGGATGTAACAGGAAATGGCGTGTTATTGACAGCTCCATGGGCTGAAAACCTCGTCTTGACCGGGACAACCGGGGCGCTTTCCCGATAGGAAGCGCTTTCATTTTTCTAAAGTTCAAAGTTGGCGGCCCCATCTTACCTCGTGCGCATGTAAACTAGATGCTGGGTACTAGTTGCTGGTTGTGTTCAGCCGTCGAGCAACCTGTATCACGCATCCAGCAACCAGCACCATGAAAGTAGCCAAATTTGGCGGCAGTTCACTCGCGACGGCGGAGCAGGTCCGGAAGGTCTGTGCCATCATTCGATCGGATGCGGATCGCCGGCTCGTGGTCGTATCGGCCCCCGGCGCCCGATTTTCTGGAGATATAAAAGTAACCGATCTACTCATTCGGCTCGCCGAAGCCCGTCTGGCTGGAGTGTCGGTGCAGGAGGGGGTGGATGAGATTGTCGGCCGCTACGCGGCGATTGCCGGGGCTTGCGGGGCGCCGGCGGAGGTAGTGAATACGATTCGGCGCGACCTTGAAACGCGTCTCGCGGCGACGTATGCGAGCGAGGGCTATTTTATGGATGCCATGAAAGCCGCCGGCGAAGACAATAGCGCCAGACTGGTTGCCGAGTGCCTGCGGGTGTGCGGCGTCGACGCGCGCTATGTGAATCCCGGAGACGCCGGCATGGTATTGTCCGACGAGGCCGGGAATGCCCGGGTCCTCGAGAAGGCGTACGACCGCCTCGAGTCGCTTCGCCACAGCGCCGGCGTCACCATCTTCCCCGGTTTTTTTGGTTATGCCGAGTCCGGGCATATCGTCACCTTCCCGCGCGGAGGCTCGGACATCACGGGCGCCATCCTGGCCGCCGCCGTCGATGCCGATGTCTACGAAAACTTTACGGACGTGGACTCCGTGCTGGCCGCCAACCCGCGCATCGTGCGGGACCCGGAGGCGATTTCGACCCTGTCGTACCGCGAGATGCGCGAACTGGCCTACGCCGGCTTTTCGGTGTTCCACGATGAGGCCCTCGAACCTGTCTTTCGGAAGCGTATCCCCGTGAATATCCGCAACACGAACAACCCCGCGGCCCCTGGTACCCTCGTGGTCGGGCAGCGTGAGATCGAGCCCGGCCGGCCGGTGGTGGGTATCGCGGCGATGAAAGGGTTTTGCAGCGTCTACATCAGCAAGTATCTGATGAACCGCCAGGTGGGCTACGGCCGCCGCGTGCTCCAGGTGTTTGAGGACGAAGGCATCAGCTACGAACACGCCCCCTCGGGCATAGACGACATGTCGGTCATCCTTCGCGAGTCGGCCTTCCCGCCCGCCATTGAAACCCGCGTGGTGGCGTCGTTGCGACGGGATCTCGAGGCGGACGATGTCTCGGTGGAGCGCGGTCTCGCGTTGATCATGCTCGTCGGCGAGGGCATGCGCCACTCGATCGGCATCACGGCCCGCGCCGGCGCCGCGTTCGAACGCGCACGGGTGAACATCGAAATCATCAATCAGGGCTCCAGCGAAGTGAGCATGATGTTCGGGGTGAAGGACGAGGATATGGATGCGGCCGTCCGCGCCCTGTACGAAGAGTTTTTCGGCGCGTAGCCGGCCCCGGGATATTTTTAGATACAGGTGTGGATCTGTACCTGATTCATTACATTAGGTCGTCGCCGTAACTCGCACGCCAGCTTGTAGATGGATCCAGCACAGCTCAGTAGTCTTCTGCACACCACCGGATACAAGCTCAGCACCGCCCTGAGCCCTCGTCAGGGCAAGGTGTGGATGGCGCTGATGATCCACGCCGGCCAGTTCACGTTTCTGGAGCGAGAACACGCCATCGAGGTGGTGGAGCTCTGCGAACGGGTCGAATTAACGAACGACTGCGGCGCCGGGGCGATCGATGCGGTGAAGGATGTGTTGAATAGCCTCATGCGCGTCTCCGCGGTTCGCTCGGACGATACTTCCTACTACCGCCACACCCTCATCACCTGGTTCGCCATCGAAGGCGGCCTGCTCCGCTACAGCCTCGACGGCGCCTTCATGCACCGCATCCTGCCCATCGTGACGCGGGCAAACTAAGCGATTACAGATCATCGATTTAAGCGTACAGGATCTGGCTTCAGCCCCTGACCCATCGCTTAATCTGTAATTTTCTAGTTGTATTCCCCTAACATTCGGGGACGCGCACCGAGATATTGACCGCGAGCCCGCCCTGGGACGTTTCTTTGTATTTGCTGCTCATGTCCTTGGCCGTCTCCCACATCGTGTGGATGACATCGTCGAGGGAGACGCGGGCGGCGGCGGGGTCGCCGTCGATGGCCAGGGCGGCGGCGTTGATGGCCTTGATGGCGCCCATCGAGTTTCGTTCGATGCAGGGGATCTGGACGAGGCCGGCGATGGGGTCGCACGTCATGCCCAGGTGGTGCTCCATCGCGATCTCGGCCGCCATGAGCGACTGCCCGACACTGCCGCCCTGCACCTCCGTCAGCGCCGCCGCGGCCATGGCGGAGGAGACACCGATTTCAGCCTGGCATCCGCCCATCGCGGCCGAGATCGTCGCGCGCTTCTTAAAAAACGTCCCGATTTCACCGGCCACCATGAGGAATCGGGCGATCTCCCGAGGCTCTACAACGTGGGTCGAAAAACACACATGATACATCAGCACCGCCGGGATGACGCCCGACGCGCCGTTGGTGGGCGCGGTGACGACACGGCCCAGGCTGGCGTTTTCTTCGTTGACGGCCAACGCAAAGCAGGAGACCCACTTCAATACATCGCGGAAAACAAACGGGCGCGAGCGGATGGCCTCGATCCAGCTATCTACATCCGGGTAGACGGTGTCGCCCAGGAGCTTGTGCGCCATATCGCGGGCGCGCCGGCGGACCTGCAGGCCCCCGGGCAACAGGCCTTCGGTGTGGCAACCACGAAAGATGCTGGACTTCATCACCTCCCAGAGCCGGGCCAGGTCGACCTCGATCTGAGCCGGCGCCCGCCAGGCCTGCTCGTTGGCCCACACCATATCCGCGATCCGAAGCCCGTCGCGCCGGCAATGCGCCAGCAGGTCCTCCGCCCGCTCGGTCGGGTAGGGCAACCTGAGGGTGGATTCGGGATGCTCAGACTCCCCCTCTTTTACGACGAAGCCGCCGCCTGTCGAGTAATACACCGATTCCAGCCGCCGCTCGCCGGCCGAAGCGAGACACTTCATGCCGTTGGCGTGGAACGGAAGGCGCTCGGTTTTTAGATAGACGATATCGGACACCGGGTCGAACGGAATTTCGCGTCCCGGCGTCAGGGCCAGGTGCCGGCGCTCGCTCAGGGCCTCGATGACGGCATCGATCCGGTCGACCGGCACCGTCTCGGGCTCGTACCCCAGGAGCGCCAGACAGATCGCTTTGTCGGTGCAGTGCCCGCGTCCGGTGAGGGCGAGTGAGCCGTAGAGCACGACCTGGATGTGGTTCACCTCCTCCAATCGCACCTCCTGCCGCAATTCGGCCAGCCACCGTTGGATGGCGCGCCAGGGACCCAGCGTGTGCGAGCTGGACGGGCCGACGCCGATTTTGAGCATGTCGAAGACACTGAGCGCGGACATACGAGGCAGCGATACGTTGTCGGTGAAAAGCAGCGCTGGAAGATAGCGCCCGGGCGTCTCGAAGCCTATCGCATGCCGCACGCACCGCGGGTGATGTGGTGGATGGCCTGACGGGGGGTATCGGCGAAAGCGGTACCGGGCCGGGGAACACGACTGTCAGCCGGGCCGCTTCGGCCGGCGTACGTATAGACGTGTACCTCATCACCAACGGTTCGCCGCATAGAGGCGGCGTAGTATGTCGCACCGTGTTTCACTTGGACATTTCTCTGCCGCCGGCAGCACCTTCAACATCGCCCGTGTGGTGGGTCTCGGCATCATGGCCGTGGCGCTGTTCCTGCTGCTGCTTGTCGTGATGTCGATCGGCGAGGCAGAGTGGCAGGCCTGGTTGTGGATGCTGATCGGAGCGGTCGGCATCCTTTCGCTGGGCGCTATTATCTGGACGCTCGGCAACATCGAGTGGCACTTCCGAGAGCTGCGCGCGATGTTGGAAAATGAAGAGGATTAAACAGGAGATAGCATAAAGCGAGACCGCATGTCACGCAGAGACCCATAACCCCGATTCGCGGCGTAATGGGTCTCTGGAGGATGTTTTTAAACGAAGCAGGTAACGACTGTAGCAATCTTTAATGTGCGATGTTTAATCAATAGAACGAATCTATGATTCGTTCTATTGATGCCGTTCGATGAGCCGTTCGCGCCAGCGTTTGACGCAGGTCATGGTCGCTTTTTTGAGTTGCGTGACCGCTGTATGGATGTCCGGGGCGTCTTCTTCGATAAAAAAGCGATCCCCCGGGACGGTGATGGCCGCGCTGGCGCGGAAAGGGGATTCGGGATTCTCGGTGCGGGCGAGGGTGACGATGGTCCCTATCGCTTCGCTGTCCATCCGGCCGAAAGCGCGGAGGGTATCGTTCATTTTCTCCCTGGTGAAGGCTTCAAGGGCTTCGGTGAGCGTGAAACCCACGGTTTTTATGCTGATGTTCATCTCAAACTCCTCAATGATGTGCATAATGAACAAACTGTTTCCCTCGGTGCCGGCGCAGCGACGGGTCCCATGGGAGCATACGCCAGTAAGCGGCCGGCAGGAAAGCGGTGAATGCTGATGGTGGCGTAGGGGAATCATCTACACGCTGGTCGAAACAAGCCGTGTGTCGCTTGTTCGTATCTTGGGGCGTTCCACATCAGCCCGAAGTACCGATATCGATGGAAACATCCCGAGTTGAGGCCGACCGATTGGTCGAACGATTTCCTTTCCTGCGCCAGTCGACGCCAGCCGTGGTCGATGATTTTCTCCGGCAGGGGGTACACAAGCGCCTCGCCCCGGGCGAATTTATTTGCCTGGAGGGCAACCAGTGCACGTTTTTGCCCTTTGTCCTCTCGGGACAGGCGCGGGTGTACAAAGCCAGCGACGCGGGGCGCGAGATCACGTTGTACCGGATCGCCGCCGGCGAGAGCTGCGTGCTCACGGCGTCGTGTATCCTAAATCACATCGCCTTCCCGGCCTTTGCCGTCGCCGAGACCCCGGTCGAGGGCTTTCTGGTGCCGGCCTCGGTGTTTCGGACGTGGATCGACACCCACAGCGCCTGGCGCATGTTCGTCTTCGACATGTTCGCCCAGCGGTTATCGAGCATCATCAGCGTGGTTGAAGAGGTGGTCTTCCGCCGGCTCGATGCCCGGCTCGCCGCGTTTCTGCTCGATTCCGGGGTGGAACGCGTGGCCACGACCCACGAGGCCATCGCGACCGAACTGGGCAGCTCGCGCGAAGTCGTGAGCCGGCTGCTGAAGGAGTTCGAACATGAGGGGTTGGTTGAGCTCGAACGCGGCGCGATCGGTCTTACTTCGCGAAACGGGCTGCTACATCGGGCACAGAAATGATGGGCGAAGGGGAAAATGTAGCGGTTGTGACAATGTTACGGACATTACACGGGGATTGCATGTAGATTACTCCCGCAACCAGGAAACGAGATCCGGCAGATGCGCCGGCGATGCCCCATGAATCGAGCACACCTTGTCGTGATCGGGAAGCTGCTGCTGGTCTGTTTGATCTGTGTCGGCCTCATCACGGGGCTTGTCGTCTTGTTTTCCTGAAAATTCCCGCTAACCTGAGCTTCTCAAGGTAAGAGCCATGAAAAAGAACATGGGAACGATCGATCGCATCATCCGCGTCGTTGTCGCCCTAGTAATCGGTATTCTCTATTTCACGAACCAGCTTACCGGCACCGCCGCCATCATCCTGGGTATCCTCGCGGTCGTGTTCTTGCTGACCAGCGCAGTGAGCACGTGCCCGCTGTATCTGCCGTTCGGGTTATCGACCCGGCCGAAACAGGCGGCCTGAGCGTCGGGTCCAGCGTCCGCCGCGCCCTGGCGCGCGGCGACAGATGAGGCGTGGTGCGCGGCCGGCTCTCGGCTCGCGCACCACGCAGTTGTTTTTAGCCTCCTCGGTACCGATCCATGCCGCGCTACATCGACATCTTCCTGGAAGCCTACGCCGGCTACGCCCGGTATCTGTGGCACGAGGTGACCCATCCGCACCTGACGAATTATTTCTACTGGCTGCTGGGCGTATCGGCGTTTTTCTTTTTGCTGGAGATCGCGCGCCCGTGGCGCAAGGAGCAGGCCCGGTTCCGGAAGGACTTCTGGCTGGACTTCTTCTACATGTTCTTCAATTTTTTCTTCTTCTCCCTCATCATCTATAACGCGGCCTCCCAGCTATTCGTCGAGCTTTTTAAGGATTTACTGGCCCTGTTCGGGGTCCGAAACCTGGTGGCCATCCACCTCGACACCTGGCCGGCGTGGGGGCAGCTCGTGACGCTGTTTGTCGTGCGCGACTTCATCCAGTGGAATATTCACCGCCTCCTGCACAGGGTGCCGTTCCTGTGGGAGTTCCACAAAGTCCACCACTCCGTCCAGGAAATGGGCTTCGCCGCCCACCTCCGGTTCCACTGGATGGAGAATGTCGTCTACCGCGTGATCGAGTACATCCCGCTGGCGATGATCGGCTTCGGGATTGGCGATTTTTTTATCGTCCACATCTTCACGCTGGCCGTGGGGCATTTTAATCACTCCAACTTCCGCCTGAATCTGGGCCCATTCAAGTATATTCTGAACAATCCGCAGATGCACATCTGGCATCACGCCCGTGTCTGGCCCGAAGCCCACGTGCACGGTGTAAATTTTGGGTTGACTCTGAGCATCTGGGACTATTTATTTAGGACGGATTACATCCCCTACGACGGGAGAGACATCGAGCTTGGGTTCGAGGGACTGGAGTCCTTCCCCCACACGTTCGTCTCTCAAAACTTGCATGGCCTCCCGTTACGACGTCCCGGCAGTACCCCCTGAGTTCATCCACATCGCCCGGGACGGTGATTGACACATCACTCTATGCGATCACTCTCCATCGGGGTAACGCGCGTCACCACCGTGCTTACCCGCCGGCGTCTTCTGTTGTCGACGCTGATGTTGTTGTTTTGCGGCTTCGTGCTGATCGTATACGGGCGGGGCACCGCCCTGTCCGTCAGCCCGACGGCGCTGGTCGGCCGAATCGGATCGGTGGATGCGCCAACGATTCTCGATGTCCGAATGGGGTTCGAATATGCGAAGGGCCACATTCCCGGCGCGCTGAGCGTACCGTTGCACGTACTGCTGCTTCGGTATGAAGACCTTGTGATCGCCTACGACAAGCCGGTCGTAGTCTACTGCGGCACCGGGTTTCGGGCCTGCTTCGCCTCGTTTATCCTGCAACTCGTCGGCTTCGAGCAGGTCTATGTGTTGGAAGGCCACATGGGAGGGTGGCAGCGCGCCGGCTTCCCGCTCTCATCCTAGCCGCCCCTCTTTTTGCGGACTCTTAACATGAGAAGCGCTATCTTGAGCGCCGAAGTCCGGGCTGCACGTCGTCAACGCGCTCGACGCGATCCTCCGCTCCCCGCTCCTTTGACTCCTGCGCGGTTCGTTCTATATTTTGCGCTGAGGACGAATCGTTCCGTCGGTTTACCGATTCTCTGTACCCTTCAGTAACGATGGGAGGTATGAACGTGTCTCGCTCGGTTTTGTCTGCTTTGCCCGATCATTCCACCGAGGTTATCGCCCCGATATCGAGTACGATGTCGTTGTTGGCCTGTACGCAGCTGCCTCCAATCTCCCACATCGGGAATACCCCCCTGATCCGGCTACGCAAGGTTACTGAAGGGGTGCCTGCCCGCGTGGCGATATATGCCAAGGCCGAGCATCTCAACCCGAGCGGTTCGGTGAAGGACCGCACGGCGCTCCAGATCATCGTGGAGGCGATTCGCTCCGGTGACTTACACGAAGGGAAGACGTTGATCGATTCGACGAGCGGAAACACGGGGATTTCATACGCGATGATCGGTGCGGCGCTGGGGATAGCGGTCGAAATCGCGATGCCCGAAAATGCCTCGGAGGAACGGAAACAGACCCTCCAGTCTTACGGCGCCAGGCTCACGCTCACGGACCCCGAACTCGGCTCCGACGGCGCTCAATGTTATGTGCGCGATAAACTCGCCGAGGATGCGGACGGCTATTTTTATGCAGACCAGTACAATAACGATGCAAACTGGCGCGCGCATTATGCCGGCACGGGCCAGGAGATCATCGACCAGACCCAGGGCCGCATATCCCACTTCGTGGCGGGCGTGGGCACGACGGGCACCTTCGTGGGCGTCACGCGCCGGCTCAAAACCTACCGGGACGGCATCGTATGCGCGGCCCTCCAGCCGGAGGACCCCCACCACGTACTGAAGGGGCTGCGGCACATGGAGACGGCGCTCATACCAGGTATCTACGACCCGACCTTGTCCGACCTGGACCTCCGATGTAGCGATGAGGAAGCGTACGACATGACCCGCCGGCTGGCGCGCGAAGAAGGGCTGCTCGTCGGCATCTCCTCAGGTGCCAACGTCGCGGCTTCGATCCGGCTGGCCCGTCAGCTCACCGAGGGCGTCATCGTAACGATCCTGTGCGACAGCGGCAACCGCTACCTGAGCCAGTCGTTTTGGGTTTGATGGTCTGTTTCCCCCGTCTATCCGCGTTCTGCTTCGCGCCCGTAGCCGGCTGCTCCCTATGATCGACCGCCTCTTTACCTTCGTTTTTTTTATCTACTTCCTCATCACCGCCACCATCTGCGCCACCATCGCCGGCCTCGTGCGGCTTGTGACGCAACCCTTCGACCAGCGGCTGATCCTCCTGCATAAGTTCGCCACGTTCTGGTCCTCGCTGTACATCTGGGGGATGCCGGCGTGGAAGGTCACGGTGTACGACCGGGAAAAAATCGACCAGAAAGCGACATACGTGATTGTCTCGAACCACCAGTCGCTCATCGACATCATGGCCGGCTACATGCTCCACACCCACTTCAAGTGGGTGGCGAAGGCGGAGTTGTTCCGGGTGCCGTTTGTCGGCTGGAATCTGATGCTCAACCGCCACGTCAAGATCAGACGCGGCGACCGGCAGGGCATCGTGGACATGATGCACGACGCGACGACCCACCTGGAGCAGGGCAGCAGCGTGTTTATCTTCCCCGAAGGCACGCGCTCGGAAACCGGAGAGGTGCAGCCGTTTAAGTCCGGCGCCTTCACGCTGGCGAAACGGGCGAAGGTGCCCATCCTCCCGGTGGCCATCATCGGCAGCAAGGATGCGCTCCCCAAGGGCCGGCTCTCGATCCACGGCAAACACCATATCCGCGTCCGCGTGCTGGACCCGGTTCCGTACGAATCGTTCGCCGAACAGGATGTCAAGACGTTGACGGAACGCGTCCAGTCCACCATCGCGGCGGTGGTGCGGGCCGGGTGAAGGGCTGATGCGGAGCCGGCAGTCGGGCTACGACCAGGGCGCTGCGAGACGTGCGGGCTCGGAGACCTGCACAGGTGGATCGGCGTGTTGCGCCCGATAGACGGGTTTGACGGGGGTCTCCTCCTGATAGATTTCAGGGGCTAATCCACTGGCGAGCCGTACTACGAGGAAGAAGAAGAGGAAGAGGCAGATGCAGACGATAAAGACAAAATACCGGACAGCGCCTGCTGAAGAGGCGCTTGAATAGTCAACAAGGGTCATTGTGGGTCAGTCGGTTAATGCTCCGGAAGGGGTAGATCCCGGGGTAATCAGTCGGTATGGCCCGGGGCGCTCCAGGGGTAGTTCAAGGAGTCAAGTTGATGGGAATAGGATACGAACGACGCGGACTGATCGTCGTGGGGTTTCGGGCAAAGCCGGGGGCGTTTGAGGCACACGTTCTTCGAGCCGGGTGCGCCAATGCTCCCCACGTCGATTCTCCACTGGCGTAGTTCTCCCGTCAGAGGGTCTGCAGGGCTAGCAACATGGCCTTTCCCAGGAGGGGTTCCGAGGCGCCGTCGCCGCCGGAGACGAGGTAGGGTTCGGGTTTCGCCGGGGCATCGGTGGGTGCGGAGCGCGCGGCGATGTCGGA
Organism: Rhodothermales bacterium; assembly: GCA_034439735.1. Classification (NCBI taxonomy): domain Bacteria; kingdom Pseudomonadati; phylum Rhodothermota; class Rhodothermia; order Rhodothermales; species Rhodothermales bacterium. The sequence goes on from JAWXAX010000032.1 coordinate 11,015, forward strand.
TGCATTCTCCTCGGCGGTCTCCAGCACCAGGGACACCGCGCGAGCCTCGATGGCCGGGCCGGCGGCGACCAGGGCCTTGAACGCCTCGTCGGTCGGGACGCCGTTGCGGAGCGGGAGGTGTAGCATAGCCGGGCCCCCCGCCGGCGGTGCGCCGAGGCGCGAGAGCAGCTTCATCGTACGCGCGGCCTCTTCGATGGTCTCGACATTGATGGCCGGGACATAGAGGCCGTGCCGGTCGACGCCCTGGAAGGCGCGCTTCGTGATGCTTTGCAGGTTCGGGCGTTTACTGGCCGGCCCATCCCCCTTCCCGATTCCGCCGCCAAACTCGAACACGACGTTCACGCCGTCGGTGATCGCGCGTTGCACGCTCCAGATCCACTTGACAGGGTTAAACAGCTGGAAGAAGAGGTAGGCCTTGATTCTGGCGACGTCCTCGTCGTGGTATTCGCCCGTGTAGTTCGACAGCACCCGGCACGCCGGCGAGCGGATGTCCGCCGCGTTGAGGGTCGGGCGAAACGCCTCCGCGGCGCTGATCATCAGGTAGGTGTGGAAGGCGCCCTCGGTGTTGAGCGGAATGCCTTTCACGCCGAGGCTTTCCGCGTAGGTCTGGAGCGCCTCCAGATCGTCCTCGGCGCCGCCCACCACCGTCTGCTCGGGGAGGTTGCAGCCGCCGATACCGCAGTAGAAGCGGTCGGCGAAACCGCGGACGGTGTCCAGCTCGAGTTTAAAGGCCACCATCTTCCCCCGCCCGTATTCGCCCATCAACTCGCCGCGGCGCTGGACGAGCCGGAGCGCGCCATCGAACGTCAGTGCGCCGGAGGCGACTAGGGCCGCGTACTCGCCCAGACTATGGCCGGCGGCCACGCTCGGCGCAAACGCGCCGTCGGTGATCTCCCGAAACACCTCCATACACGCGATGGCGTGAGTGAGCAGCGCCGGCTGGGTGTTGACGGTTCGGGTCAGCTCCTCGTCCGGACCCTCGAAGGAGAGTTTTTGGATGTCGTACCCGAGCACGTCGTTCGCCTGCTGGTAGACCGAACGGGCTATGGCAAACCGATCGCAGAGGTCACTTCCCATGCCCACGTATTGCGAGCCCTGTCCGGGAAACGTGAACATGATCTGAGGGTCGTAGGAGGCCATAAAGCAGTCTGGTGGATGGCAGATGGGATCTGGGAGAAGGTACGCAATCACCCTTCAACGCACAACGTCCACCGTTGGCTCGGTCAGTTCTTGCGCGGCCTGGAGGATGAGGTCGGCCGTGCGCGGGCCGAGGGAGTTGGTTTCCTCGTAGTGGTGGTTCCAGTCGTGCGAATCCACATACGGGCGGATGGAGTGGACCTGGAAGTTGAACGGGGGGATGATATATCCGAGGAAATCCTGGGTGACGCCCAGGAGCAGGGTGACGGGCGCGTCGAGCCGGTCGCGGAGGTATGGCGGAGGCGGCGCGCCGGCGAGGTCTTCGA
>JAWXAX010000033.1 GCA_034439735.1 Rhodothermales bacterium
CAGACGGAGTGTCTCATCTTATAGATTGGGATGGAGTCGCAATCTGCGACTAGCCTAAATCATTCCAATCGAGCGTGGTTCTCAAGCCCCCTATTTTCGGCCTTTCTGGTCCGAACTGGCTCAGGCATGCCGTTCGCCAGGGAGAACATGCCCACGCTCTATCGGATATCTGCATGCCTTTCACGAGTTGCACATACGCTTGTATAGCTGCTGCCCTGGCTTGCATGGCGGCGGTGTACGGCCCGGGCACGCTACGAGCGCAAGATGCCGCGCATCTCCCGCTGGTGCAGGGCGAAACGGTCCGCCTGCCTTCGCAGCCGGCGCGATTCATCATTCGGTCTACGTCCAAGACACTCACCTTCACCTACCCTCTGAGCGGTCCGCATGCGCTCAACCTGACGGGTGAGTTCTTCCGTGCGGCGTCGCTTCCAAGGGCTTTCTATAAACTGGCGAGCATCGATCCCGACTGGAAGTTCTATTCCTATCCGCTTACGTTTGCGTATTCCTATCAATTGCCGGTGCGCTCCACCCGGTTTCTGCCCATCGTAACCGCGGGGGTAACGGCCCATTTCACACGCGCCTACCGGTTGTTGGACGCGACACGGCAGCCTATTGGGCCGTTGACACAGGGTGAGCTAGCGAGCCAGGGCGCCTATTACTCCCGCGGATACGGCGCCGGGTATGGCGCCGAGGTATCGATTGGATTCCGTACGGCGCTGAGCCAGCATCTCTTCCTGCTTACGCAATGCCGGTATCGGATCGTACACAGCACTCCTTTCGTCAACAAAAACGACCTGGGCATGCATTTCAGCGTGCTCGATTTTGCGATTGGTGCTGGCTTCACGTTGTAAGCGTGGCTGTACATCGTCCTGTAACTGCTGTATCTTGCGTGCCATGTTGAATCGCAAGCAGTCGTTGCTACCGTGCCTTTTCGCCTTCCTACCCATGTCTATCTCGAACCCGGTTGCCTGGAACGGCTCCCGGGGATTGTGGCCGGCCTCGATGGCGGGCCGGTGTTGTTGGTGTGTGATGGCGGATTGAAGCGAACGCCCTGGCCGGCGCGTGCGGTCCAGCTACTGGCATCCTGCGGCCATGAAGTGATGGTGTTTGACGGGGTCGAACCCAACCCGAGGAGCGAAACAGTCGATCGACTTGCCGCCGGTGCGCGCGATCGGGGAGTGCGTTGCGTGGTGGGGCTTGGCGGTGGTAGCGTGCTGGATGCCGCTAAGGCAGTGGCCATGTTGCTGCGAAACCCGGGTAGATGCCTCGATTATGAGGGAAAAAACCGATTCAGCGGCGGCTCCGCCCCCTTCGTGGCCATTCCAACGACCTGTGGCACCGGCTCAGAGGTAACCTGGGTGTCCGTTATCACCGACGCCGCCGGCAAACGAAAGGCAAGTGTGAAAGGGGATGGGATGTTTCCGCGGGTGGCGCTCGTTGATGCCAACCTGGTGGCTACCTTGCCTGCGGAGCTGGTCGCGCAGACGGGGATGGATGCCCTCACCCATGCCGTCGAGGCGTATACGGGGCTGGCGGCCAATCCGGTATCCGACGCACTGGCGGAAAAGGCGGTGGAGCTCTTGTGCGCCTATCTACCTCGGGCCGTGGCCGCCATCCAGCACGACGCAGAGGCGCGGGAAGAAGTGATGCGGGCCTCGACACTTGCCGGCATGGCTTTCGGCAACGCCGACGTGGCCGGCGTACATTGCCTGTCTGAATCGCTTGGCGGCCAGTGGGATGTGCCGCATGGGCACGCGAATGCCGTATTACTTGCACCAGTCCTTCGATACCATCTTCCATGGGTTGAAACGAGGCTTGTCCGCCTGGAGGCGATCGTTACGCCCGATGACACAGAGCCTTCGAGTATAGCGTTCATAGAGCGTGTCGAGGGCCTGGTGGCGGAGTTGGGAATTCCGCCGTTCCGCACATTACATATTCCGAGCGGGGCCTACACGCGTATCGCCGAAGCGGCCGAGGCAAACAATTCAAACGCTTCTAACCCGCGTATGATGGTGGCTGCCGACTACATGGCTATCCTTCAATCGCTTTAAAACTGGCATCTGAGGTTTAATGGGCCTAAATTCGAGGTCACACAGCCTCCCTTGCGGCCGGATCTGAGCGTTTCCAACGCTCACGCCTGGCCAGATCTGGCGTGGACGTCTTCATCAACCCAACACAAACAATGAAATCTATCTACACCGCACTCCTCGCGGCCATAATCTGTATCCCGGCAGTTGGATGCCAGCCCCAGGAGCCGCCGGCCGCCCAGGCCGAGGAAACCGCTGCGCCAGCTGAAACACCGTTTGCGCTCCAGATGGTCTGGGAACTGACCGAAGGCATCAATCGGCCGGAATCCGTCGCCTTCGATGCGGCGACGAACGCACTGTATCTCTCGAATATCGTCGGCAACGGCACAGACAAAGACGGCAACGGCTACATCGCGAAGGTGGCCCCGGATGGGTCGTCGATCGATAGTACCTGGGTTGTCGGGCTCGATGGGCCCAAGGGCGTCGATATCGGCAACGGCAAGTTGTACGTGGCGGACATCGACCAGTTGGTCGAGATCGATATCGCCACGGCCGAAATCACGGCCCGTTATCCCGCGGCCGGCGCGATCTTTCTGAACGACGTGACGGTCGCGCCGGATGGGGCCGTCTATGTTTCAGACATGAACACGGCAACGGTCTGGCAACTGAAAGATGGTGCGTTCGAGAAATGGCTCGAAGGGGATGTGATCCGCTCGCCGAACGGCTTATTTGCAGAGGCCGATAGACTGCTCATTGCCGCCAACGGCACCGCTGTCGAGAACCCGGGCAACGCCCGGTATCTGATGGCGATTGCGTATGCGGATAAGTCGGTGACTCCGTTGCGTGATGAGCAGGGCATTGGAAGCCTGGACGCCATCGAACCGGATGGTAAGGGCGGTTATATCCTTTCGGATTGGGGCGCCGGCAAGGTGATGCACTACACGGTGGCCGCCGGTGCTACGGAGATTTTGGCCGAGTCTCAGGGCACCGCGGATCTGGACTACGTGCCGGCCCAGCGCATGTTGTATCTCCCGATCATGATGTCGGATCGGCTCGTCGCCTATAGCACGCCCTGAATAAAACGCTGACTTAATTTGATCGCGCCACTGGTCATACGCTCGCTTTGAGGGATATTTCCATGGCATTGTGGCCTACGATACCGGGGCCCGGGCGGTTCGCCGTTCGGGCCCCGGTGCATTTTATCCAGGCACTACTCCTTCAGTACCAGTCGGCTTCTCCTGTAGTACCTGCTAAATTAAGACGCCCGTACCAGACGGCGTCTGGTGAGTCACCTTAGTTTTACTCGCAATGAAACGAGTGGCGCCTTTTCTGGATAGGCGCACTCTGCGAGACACATCTCGATTCGGGGACGGAGGACATTGGAGGGGTAGAGCCTCCGTCCCCTCACTTCTTCTTCTGTTACGTAAGCCGACCCTTAAGCGTTGGCCCGGTCTACCGATACCATCTTTGCCACATCAAAAGAATGGACGGAGGCCGTTACTGTGGGGTACGACCTCCGTCCTGCACCTCTGGCGGCCGATTGGCCGGTTAGAATAGCGAAGAACGGAAAAAACAGATCCAAGACGAGCGATAGGCCGCAGGATGCGGAGTGGGATGGACGTTATCCATGGGACGAGGCCTGCGCCTCAAGCTATTGAGAGACGTATCGGCGGTGGCGCGTTGCGGGTTAACAGACGACGTCTCCCGGAGGTAAGCGCGGACATGATTGCGTGCCGCGACCTATGCAAAAGAGGCGTTTTGGGGGCGAATCTCGGAATGAGACGGGTGATGCCGGCGAAAGGGGACGAGGTTGTATGATCTGCTAGAGCCAAAAACACGCTGTTTTAGAGGGAAACCCATCCCGGGGAGGCTTAGATATGTACGAACTGTGAGGGATTCGTGTTGATTGTGTTTTGGCACCGTAGGTGTAGTAAGAAGGAACGATAGCTGATTGTCATTCGGCGGAAGTCGTGTTCTTAACCCGGTGAAAAGCGAGCGAGGCGGTGCGGCTCAGGTTGCTGTAAACCCTTTACGCCTGTAGCATGAACCCGAATGCGCCAAAGGTGCACGGGCGTCGGGCCAGAGGTTGAAGTGGGAGCCTGCCTCGGAAATGTAGATTAGGGACGTGATTCAGATGTGACGCCGATCGCATGATTCTTTGAGATCTTGATGTGTATGCGAGTTTGCTGCTTAACCGGGGGGCAAGCAGCAAAGGTAGAAGATCCGGCCGGGCTTGCCCGGCCGGCTTCAACCAGAGCCTGCCCCAGGTACGACGACGATGGCCTGCTCATGGAGCGTCATCACATACGTCGAGAGAGCACACAAGAAATTGCTGCTTAAGTCGGGGGGCAAGCAGCAATGGTAGAGGACCGGCCGGGTTCGCCCGGCCGGGCTTCAACCACGCGATACATACGATATATAAAAGCGGGAAGCCGTTCCCGGCGTCCCGCTATCCCGGGTTTGCTGCTTAAATCGGGGGGCAAGCAGCATGGTAGAGGGCTGGCCGAAGCCCTTACGGGTTTCGGCCGGCCTGAACCACTCCCAGGCGCCTGATGATACCCCATTGAAGTACCAGGCGTTACCGTGTAGCCGGGTTGGGACACGATGTCGTGCGTCCCGATAGTAGAGTTTACTAGCATATGCTGCTTTAACCGGGGGGCAAGCAGCAAGGTAAAGAGCCGATTCTGTGTAAACAGGGTCGGCTTTCCCTGTATTACGGGCTGTCTGAAGATTCCGGTGGCTCGAGCCCATCCTTCGAGGCATACTTGCGCACACGACGGATGAGGTTTTCTTCCTGGTCGCGCTCGCGGTGGGCCTGCATACGCTCGACCAGTTGCCGTTCGTAGCCGATCGGTTCGGGATTATAGAAAAACGTCCCCTGCATCGCATCCGGCAGATACTGCTGGGGGACGTAATGATCGCGGAAGGCGTGCGGATACTGGTACCCTTCGCCATGCCCGAACCCCTTTTTGTCCCGGTTGGCGTCCTTGATAGGATTGGGGACGTCGTGCGACTGTTCCTGTTCGACGAATTGGAGGGCGTCGAAGAACGAGAGGGTGGTATTGCTTTTGGGGGCAGTGGCCAGGTAGAGGCAGCACTGGGCAAGATGGAAGCGGCCTTCGGGCATGCCGACATAGTCGAAGGCCTGCGACGCGGCGACGGCAACCTGGAGGGCGCGCGGATCGGCCAGACCGATATCTTCGGAGGCGAAGATGAGCATGCGGCGGAAGATGAAGCGGGGGTCCTCGCCGGCGTACACCATACGGGCCATCCAGTACAGGGCGGCGTCCGGATCCGAGCCGCGGAGGCTCTTGATGAACGCGCTGATCGCATCGAAATGGGCATCCCCCTCCTTGTCGTACAATACCGCGCGTTTCTGGATGCTCTGTTCCGCCACCGATACATCGATGCGTATGACGCCCTGTTCGTCGGCGTGCGTGGTTTCGACCCCCAGTTCCAGCGCGTTGAGCAGCGAGCGAGCGTCCCCATTGGCTGTGCTGACGAGGTGCTCCAGTGCGTCGTCTTCGAGGACGACGTTGCGCGTGCCGTAGCCACGTTCCCGGTCCTGGATCGCCATCTGGGCGACACGCCTCAGGTCGTCCGGTAGCAGGGTGCGGAGCTCGAAGATGCGGGAGCGGCTTACGAGCGCCTTGTTGACTTCGAAGTAAGGATTCTCGGTGGTCGCGCCGACGAAGATAACCGTGCCGTTTTCGACGTGGGGGAGAAGGGCATCTTGCTGGGCCTTATTGAAACGATGCACCTCGTCGACAAACAGGATGGTGCGTTTTTGCTGGAGGCGGAGGCGCTCTTGCGCATCGTGGATGGCCTCGCGAATGTCCTTCACGCCGGCGAGCACGGCATTCAGCGCCGTAAAATGCGCCGACGTCGTATTGGCGATGATCCGGGCAAGGGTCGTCTTGCCGGTGCCCGGAGGGCCGTAAAAGATAAGGGACGAAAGCTGATCCGCCTCGATGGCCCGGCGAAGCAGTTTACCTTCGCCCAGCACATGCCCCTGCCCGATGAAGGTGTGGAGGCTGCGGGGGCGCATCCGGTCGGCCAGCGGCGCATTACGCGCCCGGTAGCGCTCGGCGGCATCGTTGAAGAGATCGGACATGGCGGGTGGAATTGCAACGTAAAAAGTGAAAAGTGAATCGAACGCGCATGTACCAGAGGCGGAAACGCACGACGTTCAACATTAAACGCGGGAACGTTACTACGTTGTCAAACGCGTCTCGGATGCCGTCCTCGAGGAGCCGGGCCCCTCCCAGTGAGGGGTGCCGAATGTACTGGCAGGACATGCCGGGGTGCCTGAGGACGTGCTCCGTCATCACGTGCGAGAGCTGATCCGACAGGGGGCGATTCGAAGGGGAAAAGCTGAGCATGGTGAGGGGTGAGATAAGGCTGTTGCATAATACTATACGCCGTACCATGGACGCCAAAAAGTAGGTCGAAGCACGCGGGATTTTCTTTTACACGTACGTACATTACCGCCCCCACCCCCCGGGGGACCCCTACCCGCACCTGCACCCCAGTTGTACTATGCATCGTCAACATCTCAAGTGGTATAGCCCTGTACTCGGGCGAGAAATGGACCTCCTGGTGCTTGGGCACGGCGGCACACCGGTGCTCGTGTTTCCTTCCAGCCTCGGGCGCTTTTTTGAGTGGGAAGACTTTGGGATGGCCGGCGCACTGGTGCGACAACTTGACGAGGGGCATAACCGCCTGATCTGTGTCGACTCGGTCGATGCCGAGAGCCTCTACAACCGGGGCGTCGATCCCTATACGCGGATTAAACGGCACCAGCAATACGAGCAGTATATCCTCCAGGAAGTCGTTCCCTACATCCAGCACATCAGTGGCCACGGCTTCATCATCGCCGCCGGTGCCAGCTTCGGGGCCTATCACGCGGCCAATATCGTTTTTAAACAGCCCTGGGCGTTTGGCAAGCTGATCGCCTTGAGCGGCGTGTTTGACATAAAATCTCAGCTCGACGGGTTTTACAACGACGACGTGTATTTCAGCAATCCCGTCGACTATCTCTATCACCTATCCGACCCCCACACCATCGACGCGATCCGCCGGAATCACATTGTGCTGAGTACCGCCGAGCACGATCCCTGCCGGCCGGCGAACGAACACCTGAGCGGCATTTTACAGGCCAAAGGCATCCGACATACCCTGGATTCGCGCCCGGGCGTGTTCGGACACGATTGGCCCTGGTGGCGCGACCTGATCCGCCAGCATATCGTTTGACCCTCCCTCCCTATTTCGCACACCCACGACCTCCCATGGCAAGCAAGAAAGAAGCAAAGATCGGCATCCTGCGAGGGATGGAGACCACGTTTCCGGACGGTCTCGTTCACCATATCAATGAGACCTATGGCGCAAAAGGCGTCACGGCCGAGTTTGTGTCCTTCGATTCCGTGCGCATGGACGGCGACCCCGAATACGCCGTCCTCCTCGATCGCATCTCCCACGAAGTGCCGTTTTACCGGTCGTATCTCAAGTGGGCGTCGCTCAAGGGGACGTATGTCGTGAATAATCCGTTCTGGTGGAGCGCGGACGACAAGTTTATCGACAACGTGATCGCCGAGGCCGCCGGCGTGGCGGTACCCAGAACGGTGATCCTGCCCCACAAGGACCACATGCCGAACACGAAGGCGGAGTCGTACCGGAACCTCAGGTATCCGATCGATTGGCCGGCCATCTTCGCCTACATCGGATTTCCGGCCTTCCTCAAGCCGCACGACGGCGGCGGCTGGCGCGGCGTCACGAAAGTGACCAACCCCGAGGCGCTGTTCGCGGCGTACGACGCCTCCGGCACTTCGTGTATGATGTTGCAGGAATCGATCGAGTTTGAAGACTACTTCCGGTGTTATGGTGTCGGGCGGAAGCACGTACGGGTAATGCGTTATAATCCGGCCGCTGACAACGCCGGCACGCGGTATACCGAGATCGACGAGACCCCTATTGCGCCGGCTATGAAAAAGAAGCTGGAGCGGGATGTGCTGGCGCTGTGTCAGGCGTTGGGGTACGACCTCAACACCGTCGAGTTCGCCGTGCGCGGCGGCATTCCGTATGCGATCGACTTCATGAATCCGGCGCCGGACGCCGACTATCATACGGTCGGCCTCGAGAGCTACGAGTGGGTGATCAAGACGGTGGGCAAATTCCTCGTTGACAAAGCCAGGCAGACGAAACGTGAGCCGGCGTTTACGGCCAACGGGCTGCTGGAACCCGGGAGAGCGGAGTGATCAATGTCCAACGCATTACAACGCGCCATCAGCGACTACCACCACCTCATCGAGGTGGATCTGCAGCGGTCTGAAGCACAGCTCGACCAGCTCGTCGCATTACAGCACGAACGTAAGGTGCTCTTTGGCGATCGGCACATGGCGAACAGCCTGCGGCCGACGCTGATGACAGAGGCTACGTATACAGCCGTCCAGGACACCGTCTATCTGATCCGCCAGGCCATCCTACAGATCGCGGCCCGGTGCTTTGACAACGAGCACGTGCTGCGGCACGACCTGGGGATGGAGGACTGGGAGATCGAGCTCGCGTCGATCCCCACGAACGTCATCCGCCTGTCGGCGTTTGCTCGGATGGACTCATTCCTGACGAAGACCTCGTTCAAGTTCGTCGAGCTCAACGCCGAGAATCCGGCCGGCATCGCGTACCTGCACGAGCTCGGGCGGATCTACCGGTCGCTGCCGATTTTCCAGGCTTTCGAAAAGCAGCACCCGATTCGGTTTGTTTCGCCGCTGGAGCATACCGTGGCGGCGCTCGTTCAGATCTACCACGAGCAGTTCGATGGCCGCGAGGAGCGGCCGGCCATCGCTATCGTCGACCATCTGGACGTGCCCACGATCCACGAATTCAACCTGCTCAAGGACTACCTGGAGCGGATGGGGTACCCGTGCGAAGTGGCGGATCCGCGATCGCTTGAGTGCCGCGAGGGGTGGATTTACGCCAACGGCCGCAAGATCGATATTCTGTACCGCCGGCTGTTGATGAACGAGTATTACGAGATACGAGACGAGTGCAAGCCGTATCTGGAGGGTTACATCGCCCAGAAAACGTGTTATCTCAACTCGTTTCGGAGCAAGCTCGTGCACAAAAAGGCCATTTTTAGCCTGCTGACAGACGAACGTTACACCCGGCACCTGTCGCCCGAGCAACAGCAATCCATTCAAAATCACATCCCCTGGACGCGTATGCTGCGCGCCGAACGCACCACGTTTCGGGGATTGGAGATCGACCTCTTAGCGTTTGTCCGAAACAACCGAAACTACTTTGTGATCAAGCCAAACGACGAGTACGGCGGCAAGGGGGTTACCCTCGGATTCGCAGCCTCCCAGGCCGAGTGGGACGACGCCATCGAACGGAGCGCGCGGCATCTATTTGTGGTCCAGGAAGTTGTAGACATCCACCGCGAGCCGTTTTTGCAGAAGACGGCCGGCGGCTGGGAATACGTTCCCACGATCATCGACCTGGATCCGTATCTCAACGGCCCGTTGATGGGCGGTTGCCTTACGCGGACCTCGGCCTCGAACCTGGCCAATGTGACGGCTGGCGGCGGCTCGTTGCCCGTGTTCATCTTACGCCATACGCATGACGATAGCTCGCACCGACGTCCCGATTAACGTCGCGATCCTCGATCTGTACAATGGGGAGCCCAACCTGGGCATGCACGCCATCGAGCGGTTTCTGCTGAACGGCCGTGCCCATTATTCGGGGCGGTCGTTTACGTGGAAGGTGTTCGATGTCCGCCGGTTGGCGGAGGCGCCCGATCTATCGTTCGACGTATACATCTCGTCCGGTGGGCCGGGGAGTCCGTTCGAAGGGGTGGGGTCCGCCTGGGAGCGAGCGTATTTTAACTGGGTAGACGCCGTGTGGCGGCACAACGATGTGCACCGGGCGGGTGGCGACACGAAACACGCGCTGTTCATCTGTCACTCGTTTCAGCTCATGTGCCGGCATTTCGGCGTGGCAGAAGTCCGCGAGCGGCACTCGCAATCCTTCGGCGTCTTTCCCGTGCACCCGACACACGCCGGCCTCCACGACCCGCTGTTCCAGGGCCTCAGCGATCCGTTTTATGCGGCGGACTTCCGCCGCTGGCAGGTGATCCATCGGCACGAGCGTCGGATCGATGAACTCGGCGCTCAGATCCTGGCGCGTGAGAAAATCCGTCCACACGTCGCGTTTGAGCAGGCCATCATGGCGATGCGCATCTCGCCGGAGATGGTGGGCGTTCAGTTTCACCCCGAGGCGCACCCGCCCGGTATGTTGCGGCATTTCTACGACCCGGAGCGGCGAGCGGCGTTGATCGAAGCACACGGCGACGCCAAATTCCGCTTGATCGTCCAGCGCCTGAAGGACCGTCAGTATTTGGCCCGGACGCACAGCCGGGTCGTTCCAAACTTCTTGCATCAGGCGATCGGCGAACCCTGGACGAGCCGACCACTCGCGCCCACGCCGGCGGCCTGAACCTCTGTCCTTTCCTTCCTCATGCCTTCATCTCGAGACATCCTGGCGCGTCATGCCGCCACGTTGCAGGGGCACCTGAAACAGCGCTGGATGCAGTCGCACTCGCTCGGCATCCGTAAGTCGTTTTATGTCTACGAGCCTCCAGGCATCGAGCACCTGACCGCGTTGCCGGTAGTGTATCTGTTCCGGGGGCACGAACGGGAGTGGGTGAACTTCGCCGAGGACACCTCGCGCCAGCACAGTACCGCCATCGAGGACATCGACCACTGGATCTCTGCCGGCCAGCTGCCGCCGATGCTTGTCGTGATGCCGGGGCTGACCAGTTCGAACAATCACGTGCCCTCTCTGGGGATCGACATGCCCGTTCCGCCGACAGGTGGGCTGGATGGCCTCGGCACCGGTCGTTTCTGGGCATTCCTCAACGAAGATCTCTTCGGGCGGGTAGCCTGCGATTATCCGCAGACCAGTGGGGGGCAGCGTCTGGCAGCCGGCTTCTCGCTCGGCGGATACACGGTAAGCCTTCTGGCCATCCATCGCCCGGGGTATTTTAATCACGCGGCGATGTACGACGGCCTGTTTATGTGGCCTGGGCACTGCGACCCGCGGGAGGAGGGGAAAGGGGAGACCGATCCCATCTGGCGGCACTCCGCCCTCTTCGACACCGCCCTCGGCAACCCCAGGAATGCGGAGGCCTTGCGGATATGGAATCCCACCGATACCCTCAAACGGGCCGACGCGCAGCGGCTTCGCGAGCTGAAGCGGACGGTCTTCTGGATCGCCAGCGCGGATGCGGATGGGCAATTCGGTAACCGGGACCGGTCCCGCTACTTTGGCCGGCTCGTCCGCAGCAAGGGGCTGCGCCTCGGGTTCGATTCCGCTGTGTTCCACCCGGACGCCGCGCACAACTGGCACTGGACGGATCGCTTCCTGATTCGTTTCTTGCGGGAGGCGCTGGCGAACGAGGTGTCCGTCCCGCTCTAACGACCTGCCACATCGCATTTACCTCCATCCCCATGGCCATTTTACGCCATTTCGCGATCGTACTGGCCCTTGTGGGTTTCGGGGGTTCGGCGTGCCGGCCGCCGGCACCTCCACCCGCGGTGTATCTGCTGACGGGCAACCTCCATGCGCGATGCCTGTCGGTGTTGCGGGAGGGATTGCTGGATGGCGCGCCTGAAACGGCGATACACGCCGCCGAGGCGCTCACCGGCGCCCGGTATGGCTTCGAAGTGCGGCCCGTGATGCTGGATCTCCTGGCCGTCGTTCAGGACGGCCGTGTGCGTGCCAGCCTGGTCGGCGAACTGGTGCGCAGCGGCGATGAAGCAAGCATCGTGGCGCTTCAGGATGGGTTGCTGGAGCCCGACATGGATGTCCGCGTTGCATCCGCGCGAACCCTGTTCTCCATCGCCCGCGCCGGCGACCCGGCGCTGCTTCACCGCGCGATGCAGGAGGGAGAGGACGAACGGCTTCGGCTCTACGCCGCCGCGGCCCTACAGCGTGCCGGCCGGGGAGAAACGATCGGGTTCATCCGGCAACGCCTTGAATCGGACGATCCCATCGTCCGTAGTACGGCCGCCGACGTGTTGCTCGTGCTGGGTGACAACTCGGATATCCCCGCCCTGCAGGCCAGCTTGGGACGCGCCGTGTTTGAAACCGACCGCACCTACGCCGAGCGTACGCTGGCCGTGCTTGGGGATGAGGCCGCGCGCCGCGCGCTCCACCAGCAGCTGGGTCACCCGGATTCTGTCACCCGCGCCCATGCGGCACGTGCGGCCGCCGAGGCCTGGCTGGTCGATGGCGCCAGCCGGCTATACGCCCTGCTCGACGACCCGGTGATGGATGTCCGCGTTCGCGCCGCCCACGCGTTGCTCGTGTTGTCCGATGCCGAGGCCCCCGCGTACGCACGACGCGTTGGGCTATCCAATAAATGATGATTGACCCAGGCGCTCCATTGAACCTGCACTCTTGCTCCTGAAACCCGATCTGTCCCGGTATACCCTTTGATCTTTTCCCGTTCGTCGCCACCCCACACGTAAAAACGACTCGTAAACGGGCAGGATGGGTGAAAAGATGAACAGGACGTCCTTTATTCTGAACACAACAGGCATTCTTACGGCGCGGCGCTCGGTCCCATGGATGGCATGGCTGGTTGTGCCGGCGCTTTTTCTGATGGGCTGCGGCGGTGGGCATCGGCTGGCCCGATACGATTTCTCCGGGCATACCCTGGCGCTTGATGCGCCGCTGGCGCCCGTTCCGCGGATCATCACCGATATCGAAGGGGACATCGTCGAGGGCGTGGCGACACGCCGGATCGGCGCCATCTTCCGGGCGGCCACCTCGATTGCCAAAGAGGCCAAGGCGGAGAAGGCGCGCCGCCGGCTGGACCGCGCCGCGGATTCCGTGGATGTGGCCATGCTGGTGGCCGAGGGCGTGTTGCCCCGCGCGGCGCGGTACATGGATGCGATCCCATCGGAAGATCTGGGCGGGGCGGACTATGTGATGATCCTCCGGATCCACCACCACGGTATCTTCGCCGGCCGGACGTACGACGGCAGCATGGAATATTTCCTCGAGGCGCGCGTCGAGCTGGTCGACAATCACTCGGGCCGGCAGGTCTGGAAACGGGATATCCGCGTCAAAGAGCCTATCAACGACGGCGGCTTTTATCTTTTTGACAATGTACGGTCGGCGAAGGCGCTCGAAGAGATGAGCGAAGCGGAAATGATCGAGGCCCTCGAACGACTCAGCCGCTACACGGCCGACGCGATATCTCGCACGCTGGCCCGGGATCTGGATAGGTAAGATCGCCAGGCGCGAGCCGACGAAAGCCGTATGTAAAAAACAGCGCCCCGAGAAGCCCGAGGCGCTGTTTTGGCATGCGATGGGTGGGTGATTCGGCCTACAACTACAGCTCCGGGATGCGGATCTGCTGGCCGGGGTAGATGAGGTCCGGGTTCTTGATGACCTCCTTGTTGGCCGCGAAGAGCGCCTCCCACTTCTTGAAGTCCCCATAGACCTCTTTCGCGATCTTCGAGAGGGAATCGCCTTTCTTCACTGTGTAGAACTTCGGCTCCTTGACGACGGGCGGCGGTACTTTGACCGTGAGCATGTCGTTGACTTTATCAACGGACTTCACGTTGCCGGCCATCAAGACAGCCTTTTCTTTGGTGGCGATCGAGTCTGTCTGACCGCTCAGGGTAACCGTACCGTCGTCGAATGCGACATTCAGGCCGGTGATGCTGGCGCCGAAGGCGGTGGCGAGGGTCTGCTTGATCGTTTCGGCTTCTTTGCCGTCGTCGACGCCGATGCCGATGTTTTTGAGAAAATCGAAAATGCCCATGGTGGTGTAGGATTATATGAGGTTCTGTGATAGTACGCGTGTGGGTCGTGGGGAAACTAACAATTTAGCCGGACACGAGCCAACTTATTTAAGGATTACGTAAGCAGGGAGTCGCCCGCGATCACGGCATGAGGGGATCTGTCACGCCGAGGACGTACGCGGCGAGGAGGCCCAGGATGCCGACGAAGACGACGTAGTACAGCGTGGGTAGGATGGTTTTTCGGAGGGTCACCCCTTCCTGGCCGAGTAAACCGACCGTAGCGGAGGCGGCGACGACGTTGTGGATGGCGATCATGTTGCCGGCGGCGGCACCAACCGATTGCAGCGCGACGACGAGGGTGCCCGATATAAGGAGCCGCTCGGCCACGCTAAACTGGAAGAGGCTGAACATGAGGTTACTCACCGTATTGCTGCCGGCGATAAACGCCCCGATGGCGCCGATGGATGGCGCAAACAGGGGCCAGACGGCGCCGACGCTGGCGGCCACCCACTCGGCCATGGCGATCGGCATGCTTGCCAGGCCGGCTGCGTTGACGCCCGAGTTGATGTAGATGCGGACCATGGGCACCGTGAAGATGAGCACGAAGCCGGCGCCCAGCAGGATGCGGGTGGACTCGCTGAAGGCGCGCGAGAGCGCCTCGCGGCGCATCCCGTGCAGGAAGTAGGTGATGGCGACGGTGATGAGGAGCAGCGTGCCGGGCAGGTACAGCGGTTGGGTGGATGCCGTGATGTCGGTGCCAAAGACAGCCGGCCAGGCGAGGGTGACCATCTTGAGCCAGTCGCCCAGGGGCCACTGGGGAAGGCGGCTGGCTACGAGGAGTGCGGCGAGGATGACATAGGGCGCCCAGGCCCGAAGCGTGGACATCGGCCGGCCCAGGGCGTGGTCCAGCCGGATAGCGATCGTCCCGGTCCACCCGTCCGGCCAGGCCGCACTCGGCGCGAAATCCCAGCTATCCTTCGGCAGCAGAAAGCCACGCCGCGCCGCCGCGGTGACGATGGCCAGGCCGATGAGCGAGCCGAGGAGGGAGGGAAACTCGGGGCCGAGAAAGACGCCGGTAAGCACGTACGGAATCGTGAATGCCAGTCCGCCAAAGAGCGCGAAAGGCAGGATGGCGCGGCCCTCGCGCCACGAGGCGTTGGCTCCGAAGTGCCGTGTCATCATCATCACCATTATGACGGGCATCACCGTGCCGGCGATGCCGTGCAGAATGGCCGCATCCGCCGCGATCTGACGGATCATCTCGTCAAACGACCAGCCGGCCGCCGCGAGTTGCGCATGTAACTCAGGGCTCTGGAGCCCGCCCGAGGCCCCCACCAGGATGGGGGTGCCCACGGCGCCGAATGTGACCGGCGTGCTCTGCACCATCATCCCCAGCATGACCGCACAGAGGGCCGGGAAGCCGAGCGCCACGAGCAAAGGACCGACCACGGCGGCCGGCGTGCCGAAGCCGGCGGCGCCCTCGATGAACGCGCCAAAAAGCCACGCGATGATGACCACCTGTACGCGCCGGTCCGTACTGATACGCGTGAAACCATCCCGGATGGCCGCCACGCCGCCGGAATACGTGAGCGTGTTCAGCAACAGGATGGCGCCAAAGATGATGTAGAGGATGTTAAACGTGATGAAGAGGCCCTCGACGGTAGAGGCGGCCACTCGGGTGAAGTCGACTCCCCAGACCGTCAGGGCGATCACGGCGGCGGCGATATAGACCACCGGCATGGCGCGCCGCGCCGGCCAGCGGAAGCCGACGAGCAGAGCCGCCGCCAATACGATGGGGAAAAGAGCGACAAATGCCTGGAGGGGCAGGGGCATGGCGGATGGCTGGTACGTGATGTGGGCGGGGAGCTCCAACGAAGGTAGGGTCCGAGGCACTGCCCCGCAAGCGCTTCCGCGGGGGGCGACAAGGCGCTTGGTGGTCTTCCATGGCGACAAAAAAGGCATCCCCTGAAACAGAAGGGGGCCCAGGCCTGTACCAGGCAGCTTGTGAGCATCTGTTTCTTGAATACCGACGCGCTCCAGCCGCAGCCTGACAAGGGTATCCGGGGCTCAAGCGCATTATACCACGTCTATGGAGTTTGTCGCGCTGGGGAGTACGGAAGCAATAGGCGCCAGCTGCCTGTTCCTGAATATCAACGATACCGGCATCGTGCTGGACGCCGGCGCCGATCCTGAGGAGGAGGGCGTCGAGAGCCTGCCCCGATTGGACCTGTTGCGGCGCAACTCGGCCTGGTATGTGGACCACGTGATCGTTACGCACGCGCACCACGACCACATGGGGTCGCTCCCCGTGCTCCTCCGTGAATACCCCAACGTACACGTCCACATGTCGCCGGCCACTCGTCAACTGGCCGATCTTCTGCTGCCCGCCTCCGCCAGGCTCCAGCGTCGCAAGCTCAAGGAGGGGTCCAGCGCGCATGAGCCGTTGTTTAGTGAGGAGGAATTGGACATGCAGAGTTTCCTCTACCTGACACACGAACTGCACGAGTCGTTCGACCTCCGGGGCATCAAGGATAAGAGTCCGTTTCGGGGAGAGTTTTATAACGCGGGCCACGTGCTGGGATCGGTAGGAGTGCAGATGACCTTCGAGGAAGAGGGGCGCCGGCGTCGGGTGTTTTATTCGAGCGACACCAACATTCGCCCGCAGGACATCATTCCGGGCGGCGACTATCCCGAAGGGCCCATCGATATCCTCATCCTCGAATCGACACTCGGGGCCGACCCCGAGGCCGAAAAGACGACGCGTAAGCTGGAGGAGGATCGGTTTGCCAGTGCGCTCGCGCGGGTGCTCGATCGCGGCGGTGCGGTGTTGATTCCGGTTTTCGCCCTCGGACGCGCCCAGGAGATGCTCGCGATGATCGACCGGTTCAAAGCGCAGGGGCGCATTCCCGAGGACATCCCGATCTACACGGCGGGGTCGATGCGGGCGGTGGCGGACCTGTACGACAAGACGCGGCTCACGACGCCCCGGCTGGATCCGGAATTTCAGGTGTACGGTGTGCCGCAGCGCCGGCTTCCCCGCAGCAACGAGGCCACGCGCGACGCGCTCAGCCAGCCCAGCATCCATATCATGAGCAGCGGGATGATGTTCGAGCGAACCATCTCGAACCGGCTTGCGCAACAACTGGTGGAGAGCGATAAAAACGGCGTCTTTTTCGTGGGCTTCGTCAAAGAAGACTCGCCGGCCCGGATGATCATCGACGCCGCCGCGAACGGCCAGGGCAATCATGTCGTCCTGGACCGTATGGTGGGGCCGCAACCGATCAATTGCGACGTCGATCGGTTTCGGTTTAGCGGCCACAGCAATCGGCGCGACCTCCTCCAGATCGTCGAGCGGCTCAGGCCGAAGCAGATCGTGCTCGTCCACGGCGAAACCGAGGCCCGCGAGTGGATGGCGGACAACATCGCCTACTTCTATCCGGATACTACGGTCCACCTCCCGGAATGCGGCCAGCGCCTCGTGCTCTGACGTTCGTTGTAGCTACGGCCCCCCGTTTGATCTCGTGAACGTGCGCAGTACATTGGGCGCGCAGTGGCGTTTGTGTGACGCTGCCGCCGGATCTCCCACCCCACCTTCCCTGCCGCCCCATGCGTTTCTGGACGCGTGCCGCCGATCGGATCGATCGGCTCAATGAAACCATCGGTCGCGCGACGTACTGGCTGGTGCTCGGCATGGTCGTGCTGGGCGCGTTTAATGCCGTCGCACGGTACCTGGATCGGTTCACCGGCATCGGGCTCAGCTCCAATACCTACATCGAGTTGCAGTGGTACTTCTTCAGCCTGGTGTTCCTGCTGGGGGCGGCTTACACGTTGAAGCACGACGCGCATGTGCGGGTAGATGTGTTATACGGTCGACTTGGCCCGAGGGGTCAGGCGTGGATCAATATCGCCGGCGTAGTGCTGTTTCTGATTCCGTTTTGCGCACTCATGATCGCGGTCTCCGTGCCGTCCGTGATGAACTCGTGGGCCGTGCGAGAGATGTCGCCGGATCCGGGCGGCTTGCCGCGGTATCCGATCAAGACGATCATTCCGATCGCGTTTATGCTGCTGATCCTGCAAGGCATTTCCATGCTGGTCCGGCAGATAACACAGCTTCAACAGCCCGTTGGGCGCACGCCGGCCGTGGAGGAGGGACGCTGATGGAAGGAGACTGGCTGGCTCCATTGATGTTCGTCGGAGCGCTCGTGCTCATCTTCATGGGGTTTCCCGTGGCCTTCGCGCTGGGTGGGACGGCGCTGCTTTTCGCCTTTATCGGCGTCGAGATGGGGTTCTTCGACTGGCACCTGTTGCTGGCGTTGCCGGACCGTACGTTCGGGATCATGGCGAACTACGTGCTGCTCGCGATCCCCTTCTTCATCTTCATGGGTACCCTGCTCGAAAAATCCCATCTGGCGGAGGATCTGCTGCAGACAATCGGGCAGTTGTTTGGGGCGTTGCGGGGCGGGCTTGCGCTGGCGGTCGTATTCGTGGGCACCCTGCTGGCGGCCGCGACCGGGGTGGTCGGGGCGTCGGTGGTGGCGATGGGGATGATCTCGTTGCCGGTGATGCAGCGTTACGGGTATTCGAACCGGTTGTCGGCCGGCGTGATCGCGGCTTCGGGTACGCTCGGTCAGATCATCCCGCCCAGCGTGGTGCTGGTGGTGCTGGCGGATCAGCTGGGTGTTTCGGTGGGGGATCTGTTTAAAGGGGCGTTGGTGCCTGGCCTCATGCTGGCCGGGTTTTACGCGCTTTATGTCATCGTCGTGGCGTTTCTGCGGCCGGAGCAGGCGCCGGCGCTTCCGTCCGAGGAACGGCAATTGGCCGCCGGGGCCTTGTTCAGACGCGTACTGCTGGTGATGCTTCCGCCGCTGGTGTTGATCCTGGTGGTGCTCGGCAGCATCTTCGCCGGCATCGCGACACCCACGGAGGCCGGCGCACTCGGGGCGGTGGGCGCGATGGGGTTGGCCGCGGCGAATCGCCGGCTGACGCTTAAGGCCATGCAGGATTCGATGAACGCGACGGCGAAGCTGTCGTCCATGGTGTTGTTCCTGCTGATCGGGTCGACGGCGTTCGCGCTTGTTTTTCGGGGTCTGTACGGGGATTTCTGGATCGAGGACCTGCTCACGAACCTGCCCGGTGGCGTGATCGGGTTATTGATCGTCGCGAATCTGGCCATCTTCATCCTCGGGTTTTTTATCGACTTCTTCGAGATCGCCTTTATTATCCTGCCGCTGCTGGTGCCGGCGGCGAGCATTCTGGGGATCGACATGATCTGGTTCGGGGTGATGATCGGCATGAACCTGCAGACCTCGTTCCTCACCCCGCCGTTTGGATTTGCGCTTTTTTATCTTCGCGGCGTCGCCCCGCCGTCACTGTCGACGACCGATATATATCGCGGCGCTGTCCCGTTTATCCTGATCCAGCTTATCGGGCTGGTCGTCGTGATTCTTTTCCCGGAGATCGTGACCTGGTGGAGGTAGTCTGACAGACCTTCCTTCGGGGGCGTCACTCGGTCAGATTCCTTTCGACGATGTAATAATCCCGGTCCACCACCACCTCTCCCCGAGAGAGCGTCTCCAGCGTCTGCCAGTCGGTCGAAGGTTGGACGCGGTACGCCTGGCCGGCGACGGTCAACTCCACCGTCATATCAAAGCCCTCGATCACTTCCGTCCACCGATATGCCAGGGTATTGCCATCCTCCCATCGGTACGCTAGCGTGGGAATCCGGGAGTCGCGCAGGTACTGGTCGAACACCGGCCGGAGGTCGATGCCGCTCTGGTCGATGATGTACTGCTCGATCTGCTGCGTGGTGACGGTCTGGTGGTAAAACGCCTCGTTGAGGCCACGCAGGATCGCCCGCCACCGCGCGTCGTCACCGACCAACGCGCGCACCGTGTGCAGCAGGTTCGCGCCTTTGTAATACATGTCTCCGGAGCCCGACTTGTTGACGCCGTAGGGGCCGATGATCGGGCGGTCGTTCTGGATCCGGTCGCGCGTGCCGATCACGTAATCGGCACTGGCCTCCTTGCCGAAGTGGTAATCGACATACAGGTTCTCCGAGTAGGCCGTGAAGCCCTCGTGGACCCACATGTCCGCCACGTCTTTGTAGGTGATGTTGTTGGCGAACCACTCGTGGCCGGACTCGTGGATGATGATGAAGTCGAACTTCAGCCCCCACCCGGTGCCGCTGAGGTCGTTGCCCAGGTAGCCGTTCTGGTACATGTTTCCGTAGGTGACGGAGCTCTGGTGTTCCATGCCCAGGTACGGGACCTCCACTAGTTTAAAGCCGTCCTCATAAAACGGGTAGGGTCCGAACCAGTGTTCGAAGGCGTCGAGCATGCCCGGGACCTGGGCGAACTGGGCTTTCGCTTTGTCCAGGTTTTCGCGGAGGACATAGTAGTCCAGGCTGAGGTCACCCTTTTCGCCGGCGTAGGTCTCGGTCCAGTGGGCGTAGTCGCCGACATTGACGTTGACGCCGTAGTTGTTGATCGGGTTGTCGACGAACCAATGATAGGTTTGGGTGCCATTGCGGGGTGCATCGACCTGTCGGAGCCGGCCGTTGGCGACGCCCACGAGGAAGTCCGGCACGGTGAGACTGATCAGCATGCTATCCGGCTCGTCGTACATGTGGTCTTTGTTCGGCCACCAGATGCTGGCGCCGATTCCCTGGTTGGAGGAGGCGACAAACGGCTTGCCGTTGGTATCCTGTTTCCAGGAGAGGCCGCCGTCCCACGGGGGGCGCACGGCGACCTTCGGGGCGCCGGCGAAGCGAATCGAGAGATTGTGGTCGGCGCCGACGGTTTGCGGGTTCGTCAGGTCGATATAGTAGACATTGCCGTCTCGCTCGAAAGCGAGGGGAGTGCCGGCCTGTTCGACGGCCTCGATCCGCATCGGCGGCTGGAGGTCAATCTGCAACCGCTGGCCCGGCGCGAGGACGCGGTAATGGACGGTATTGAGGCCGGCGAGGGTCTGGGAGGCGGGGTCGACGGCGACATCGAGGTGGTAATACGTAAGATCCCACCAGGCGCGCTCGGGTGTGATCGAGCCGCGGAGGGTGTCCTGGCGGGTGAACTGGGCGCTGGCGTCGAGGGTAAGCAAGACGCTCGAGAGGAACGCCAGTAAAAGCAGGTGTTTTTGCATAGCACTGTTTATGACTCGCAAGACCCGAAGGGTTTCTAAAACCCTTCGGGTCTAAACGATTGGCGCGTGTTTTCGTGCCGGGGTATAACACATATTTCATCTGATTGCGTATGTTGAAACCGCCAAAGAACGATCGATAGTACCTGATTTGTGCGGTCGTTCATGGATGGGAGGATACAAGGTGGCGGAGACTACTCGACGGCTCGATCATCCCACATCACGCGAGGTGTTACATGACGACGTGGCGATGCAATCGCGCTTGTATTCGACGATCTGCCGAAACCCGTGCCGGCGGATTTTGATGTGTTCCTCGCGCCTTCTCAGGTGCTGGATGGGGTTGCGAGAAATCAGATTCTGCCAACGGCCGGCGGCGTATCGGTCAAACTCTTCCTGTTGTATTGAACGGGAAACGGTATTTTGCGTGGGATATCACCAGCCGGCCATCCTCCTATGACACCCGTTCAGCAAGACCTGCTTATTGCCGAGTACAACGCGCTTCGCGCCGAGAACCTGCTGCGCATCGATCATCTCGCTGCTCAGGCCCGGCATATCCTGGTGCTCAATGGAGCCAGCTGGGCGTGGATGCTTACACAGGATGAGTTGCTGACGCGAATCGCTTACTGGATTCCGCTCCTGATTACCCTGCTCTTCTGGGCCAATAATTTTCTGACAATCAAGACGATCCGTCGGGTATCCGGCTACCTGAAGCATATGACCGAGAAGGTCGACCTGCCTCACGAACTGGGGTGGGAGCGTTATCTGAAAACCCACCCGCTTGGGCACATGAGTAGGTGGACGTTCTTTTTCTGGATCGTGTTGGTTGTGGGCAATTTCGTGTTGCCCATCTATCTGATGATCGCGAAATGAACGCGATCGTCATCCGGTTGGCCACGTTCGATGACCTGCCGGCGCTTCGTGCGCTGATCCCTGAATCCGTCCGAGGCCTCAGCCGGCCCTTTTATTCGGACACCCAGATCAAACAGGCCATCGTCCAGGTCTTCGGGGTGGATACGCAACTGATCAATGACGGCACCTATTTCGTGGCCGAGATTGGAGGCGTGATTGCGGGGTGTGGCGGCTGGAGCCGGCGGAGGACGTTGTACGGAGGGGACCAGATGAAGGCTGCCGAGGACCCGCTGCTCGATCCTTCCGGCGACGCAGCCCGCATCCGGGCATTTTTTGTCCACCCGACCTATGCGCGCCGGGGGATCGGCGGGGCGATCCTGAGGGCGAGCGAAGCAGCGGCGCGCGAGGCCGGCTTCCTGGCGCTCGAACTGGTGGCGACGTTGCCGGGCGAGCCCCTCTACCGGGCGTTTGGATTCGAGGCGGTGGAGCGTTACGAAGCCGTGTTGCCCGGTGGGGTGATGTTGCCTCTGGTAGCCATGCGAAAGGAAGTGGGCGTCAGGTGATGCCCTTTTCGCGGATGAGGCGGGCGATGCGCCGCGCCTCGCGGCCGGCCTCTCGTAGCAGGCCGCCACGCGAGTTCTTGAACCCGCAGAAAAACAGCCCGGACACGTCGGTCTCCCGGCCGCTCGTGCGGGCGCAACCGTTCTCGTCGAGCGCCGCGTCCGCGTCGTTTAGATAGGCCTTCAGATTCTGCCGGTAGCCGGTGCCGAGCACCACGCCGTCGAATACGGCCATGCGGCCATCGGCGAACGTCACGGTGTCGCCATCGAATCGTTCGAGGCCGGGATATACGGTGATCCGCCCCGATTTAATGAGCTCGATCGTGCCGACATCCAGAACCGGCGTCGTTTTGTCTCGCTCGATCTGCGTCATGCCGCCGTATGGTAGGCGACGAATGCCGTAATCAGACAGGTCGCCCAGCACGAGGCGCGGGAGGGTGCTCGTGAAGGCGTCGGCGACCCGCGACGGGAGCCGGCTCAGCAGCACCGAGACGGAGTGCGTGGACATCCCGAACAGGTCGCGCGGCGCTACGTTGACGGCGTTGCGAACGGCCATCGCCACATCGGCGCCGTGTTCGCAGAGGTCGAGCGCGATCTCCGCGGCCGAGTTACCGAAGCCCACAACGAGCATGCGGGCGCCTTTGAATACGCTCCCGTTGGCATATTCCGAACTATGGAGCATCGAACCCGGAAAGGCCTCCATTCCCGGCCAGGTCGGTCGATGCGGCGTGTGGCTCTGGCCCGTGGCGATAACGAGGTACTGCGATCGGTATCGGGTGTCGCGCGTGGTGGTGACCCATCGTCCGGCGTCTTGCCGGGCCTCGACGACGTCCTGACCATACCGGGGCTCGAGGCGGAACGTGCGGGCATAGTCCCGAAGATACGCGGCCACCTGCCGGCGGGACGGGTAACGTGGCGTTTCTTTGGGGTATGGGAGATGGGGTAGTGCAGAGAACTGCTTGTGGGTGTGCAGCTGTAGCCGATCGTACCGACGATCCCAGGCAGATCCGGGTGTGTTATTCCTTTCGAGCAGGATATGGGGGATGTGGTCATGCCGCAGGCACGCGCCAACAGCCAGCCCGGCCGCGCCGGCGCCGATGATCAGGGTGACGGTTTCTATGGTTGGGAACGTTGTTGAATCCATACGTGCTTGCAGTGAGGATTCAATATAGGGCCATCAGGCCGTTGTCTTCAATCTGGCGAGTGCAAACGATCGTGTGCAACCATTCGGTAGCCTCCAGGCCATAGCGAACGATCACCGCGAAAAAGCCGCCTTGAGATCGCTCCAGGACACCGCGCCTCCAAGCTCCCGATCCGTCCACTCGCTGAGGCTCCAGAGGCCGTCATCGCCCTGGACGATGATCCAGATGAGCCGGCCCTGGGCGCCTGTCGGCACTTCGGGACGCGAGTGGTTGATGGTGAGGGTGTAGGTGGCGTCGTACTGGAAGCGGTCGTCGGTGATGACGGACACGGAGGGGTCGGTGAGGACCAGGCGGTGGCCGGTGGAGAGCTGTGCGGCGGACGCGGCGGTGCTGAAATAACGTTCCTCCTCGGCCTTGCTCCAGGACGTCCAGGTGGAAGGGTCCTGCCCGAGCGCGGCGGCCGTGGGGGTGAACATGAGGTCGGCCGCCAGGGAGCGGCCGTAGTTGGGGGCGTTCATCTCCTCGACGGCGGACAGGATGTTTTCGATCACCTGCTCGGGCGTGTCGGGCTGGAGGAAGGTGCCGCCTTCCGACGCCGGCGGTTCCGGCTCACGCGCCGAAAAGACGTCGCAGGAGGCCAGCATCACCGCAATCATCAACCATCCGAGCGGGCGGGCGGCCGTCCGCACCGCCAACTGCCCCGCTGTATGAATCATGGCGCGGCCTCGGCGAACGGCGCGAGCGCCTCTTCCTCTGCGCGAACCCCATCGAACCACCCGTTGATGCGGCGGACGACCTCGTCGAGCAGAGAATCGGGGCAGGAGGCGCCTGCGGTGAGCAGGATATCGAGGGGGCGGTGGGCCGGCAGCCAGTCCAGCGATTCGGTCTCCGCGTGCCGGTGCAGGTCGAAGTGCGAGATCCGGTTCGGCCCGTGTACATCCTCTGCGCCTCGCACGAAATATGTCGGCATCACCTCTTCGCACAGCTCCACGAGGTGGGTGGTGTTGGACGAGTTGAAGCCGCCGACGATAAGCGCCACGTCCGCCCCGTCGTCAATCAGGGCGCGTGTGGCGGACTGATTTTCGTTGGTCGCGTAACACAACGTATCGTTGGTGTCGGCGAAGTGGGCGTCCAGGCCGGCGGCGCCGTAGCGGCTCACCATGGCATCGCGCAAGAGCGAGGCGATGGCCTGGGTCTCGGTGGCGAGCATGGTCGTCTGGTTGACGACGCCGATGCGTGCGAGGTCGCGATCCGGGTCGAATCCGTCCGAGTACTTGCCGGCGAAACGGCGGTGGAAGAAGCCGGCATCCGCCTCGCCCCGGATGACCCGCGCGAGGTCCCGCGCTTCGTCCATGTTCAGCACCACCACCACGGGCGCAGCCTGCCGGGCATGTGAAAACGTGGCCTGGGTCTCCTCGTGGTTTCGTTTGCCGTGGACGACCACCGTGTACGCCTGCTGCCCGATCTGCTGGCTTTTTTTCCACACCTTCTCGACGAACGGGCAGGTGGTGTCGTAGGTCGTGGTGTCCAGGCCGCGCCGGCGGAGGTCGGCCTCGATCTCCACCGAGGCGCCGAATGCCGGGATGAGCACCACGTCGTCCGGCGTGAGGGTGTCGAACGGGATGAGCTGCTCGCCGGAGGTGGTTCGCAAGAACCGGATGCCGCGCGCCTGGAGGTCGTCGTTCACGCGGGGGTTGTGGATCATCTCCGAGAGCAGGAAAATGCGCTTGCCGGGGTTTTCGTCGAGGGCGCGGTAGGCGATCTCGATGGCCTGCTCCACGCCGTAGCAGAACCCGAAATGGCGGGCGATCTTATAGCGAATGGGGCCGAAATCGAGTACCGAGGGGGTGAGGTCCTTCTTCCGGGGGTCGGAAATCCGCCGGGCCGCCTTGACGCGAGAGATCAGCGGGCTTCGGTAGAACAGGGGTACGTCGAACTGTCGGGCCATGGCGCGGAGCGGGTGAGGTCGGAGCCCTGTAACGCCGGCCGCCGGCCGCGGTTCGGGCGTTCACCAGCCGGAAAGGGAGGCCCGGGGCAGGGTGATGGTAAAGGTGGAACCTTCGCCCGGGGCTGATTGGACGTCGATCGTGCCGGCCATAAGGATGACATATTCGAGAGCGACCGCGAGGCCGATGCCGGCGCCCTGCTGGATCACCTCGGTCATGCGCTCCTCGCGGCTGAACCGTTCGAACAGACGGGGCATGAACTCCGCCGAGATGCCTCGGCCGGTGTCGCGCACCTGGATCGCCACGCGCACTCCATCCCCCGACAGCTGTAGGACTACTTCGCCACTTTCCGTGTATTTGATGGCATTCTGGATGAGATTGACGAGTACCTGGCGCAGGCGCTGGACATCGGCGGCGACGTAGAGTAGGCCGGCGCTGTCCTCGACCTCCAGCGTCAGCCCTTTCCGTTCGGCGGTCGGGTAGAGCTGGTGCACGACGTCGTCGCACAGCGCATTCAGGGCCACGGGAGCGATGCGCAGCTCGTGCCGGCCGGAGAGGATGCGGGAGAATTCGACCAGCTCGTTCACCAGGTCCAGCGATTGTTCGACGCTCGACAGGATCGTCTTGAAAAATTCGCGCTGATGGGGCTCCAGCCGGCCCTCAAGCTCCTCCCATAGCAACTGGGTGTACCCGAGGATCGCCGCCAGCGGGGCGCGTAACTCGTGGCTCAGGCTGCCGGCGAAGACCAGCTGGGGGTCGGCGGAGGAGTCTGATGACAACGGGGCGTGGGAGGAAACGGTGGAGGGAGCAGAACACACGGCTGGTATCGACAGACGGGAGCGCTCGGTTAAAATGGCCACGATTTTCAAACACCTCCACCGCATGGAGTCCGTATCTTCCAGCCGAGATCTCCCGTTCGATGCTGATTTTTTTAAATAGATAGTCCATGTCCCGACCGTTACGCGTTGGCCTTCTCACCGGCGGCGGCGATTGCCCCGGCCTGAACGCCGTGGTTCGCGCCGTCACCAAAAGCCTCATCATCCAGCATAACGCCGAGGTCATCGGGTTCGAGGATGGGTTTCTGGGCTTGATCGAGGAGCGCATTCGCCCGCTCGACTACCACGATGTCAGCGGCATCCTCACCCTTGGCGGCACCATCCTCGGAACCAGCAACCGCGCCAACCCCTTCCGCTTCTACAAACGCGGCGACGCCGACGTCTCGAGCCAGGTCGCCAAGTTCGTGCGCACGCTGGGTCTCGACGCCATTGTGGTCATCGGCGGGGACGGGACGATGTCGATCGCGCATGGAATGCAGGAACTGGGGGTGAACATCGTGGGCGTCCCTAAGACGATCGACAACGACTTGCCGGCGACGGATCGGACGTTCGGGTTCGATTCCGCGGTGGCCATCGCCACGGAGGCGATCGACCGATTGCATACCACGGCACAGAGCCATCATCGAGTGATGATCCTCGAGACGATGGGGCGTTACGCCGGCTGGATCGCGCTATATGCCGGGGTCGCCGGCGGCGCGGATGTGATCCTCATCCCCGAATTTGAGTACGATGTTAACGAGATCGCGCGCGTGTGCAAGGAGCGGGAGAGTGGCGGGCAGCGGTTCACCATCATCTGCGTGGCCGAGGGCAGCAAGCCGAAAGGTGGCTCGATGGTCGTTCAGAGCATCGTGGAATCTAGCCCGGATCCCATTCGCCTCGGCGGCATTTGTAAGGTGTTGGAGCATCAGTTGAATACCCACCTGCGAAGCGAAATTCGTACGACCATTCTCGGTCACGTGCAGCGAGGAGGTACTCCTACGGCGTACGACCGCACCCTCGCCACGGCTTTTGGCGCCTACGCGGCGGCCATGGTGGCGGATGGCCGCTACGGCCATATGGTGGCGCTGCGCGACAACAGCCTGACGTGTGTGCCTCTGGCGGATGTCGCCAACCGGATCCGCACCGTCCCGACCGACGCCCCGATGGTGCTCGCCGGCCTCGCCGTGGGCACTTCGTTCGGGGTGAGTCAGTTCGACCAGCGCTTCCTCGGCCATCAGGACGCACGTACCGTTACCTGAATCGTTTACTTTTTAATTTTGAATCTTGGATCTTAAAAAGACCCCCATGCATGTGTTCTTGACCGGAGGCACCGGCTTCGTCGGCTCCTATATTCTGCGCGAACTGCTTGCCAGTCAGCATACTGTACGTCTACTCGTTCGCCGTTCGGAGGACCGGATGCCAGGCAACGGGCGCATCGAAACGGTGAAGGGCGACGTGACGGATCGTACGTCGCTCGCCGGCCTCATGCGCGGCTGCGACGCCGTGATGCATCTGGTGGGGATCATCGAAGAGAAGCCTTCGGCCGGCATCACGTTCCAGACGCTCCATGTGGACGCCACCCGGAACGTGGTCGACCAGGCGCGGGCGGACGGCATCGATCGGTTCATCCACATGAGTGCGAACGGCGCGCGGGCGAACGGCGTTTCCGGGTATCAGACTAGCAAGTGGGCGGCGGAGGAGTATGTCCGCAGCGCCGGCTTCGGAGCCTGGACCGTGTTCCGTCCCTCGGTCGTTTTCGGCGATCCGGGTGACGACCATCCCGAGTTTACCTCCCAACTCGCGAATTCCCTTGTCCGTCCTTTCCCCGTGCTGCCGGTCTTCGGAGACGGCCTCTACGAAATGCAGCCGGTCTCCGTGGAAGAGGTCGCGTCCGCCTTTGTCCAGGCGCTGACCAACGACCGGGCACGACGGAAGACGTACTGCGTCGCCGGCCAGGAGCGGTTCCCTTACGTCCGTATTCTGGATATCATCGCCCGCGGCATGGGCATCGCCCCGAAGCCCCAGCTCAAGCAACCCGTATGGCTGGTGCGTCCCATCGTGCAGACCGCCGGCCGCCTCGGGCTGCTGCCCATCACACCGGACCAGTTCGAGATGCTCCTCGAAGGCAATACCTGCGACTCTACCGACTTCTACCGGGATTTTGACCTGAAACCGATCCGATTCGCGCCGGAGAATCTGGGGTATTTGTGAGGCTGGCGGCGCTCGGGAACATCAGGGCCCTTTCAGTGATCCATCACCTCTTGCAGGAATTTCAGCATATATCGTCGTTCAGTTTGATGGATTCAGCCAGGTACGCGCCGCCAACCCCGAATCAGGAAAAAAAGTATATTGCAATCGCCGGCAACATTGGGGCCGGCAAGAGCTCGCTCACGACGATTGTCAGCGAACATTTCACGTGGGACGCTTACTACGAACGGGTGGACGATAACCCGTATCTCTCGGACTTCTACGAGAACATGCGTCGGTGGTCATTTAATCTGCAGGTATTTTTCCTGTCGAGCCGGTTCAACCAGCAGAGTCGGATCGAGGCCGGCCCGAATCCGGTGGTGCAGGACCGGTCGATCTACGAGGACGCCGAGATTTTTGCGCGCAACTTGTTCGAGATGGATCTCATGTCGCGGCGCGACTACGAGAACTACACGGAGCTCTTCCATATCATGACGTCGTACCTGCGTCCGCCCGATCTTCTGGTGTATCTGCGGGCGTCGGTCCCCACCCTCGTGCGGCACATCCAATCGCGCGGCCGAAATTATGAGTCCAGCATCCGTATCGAATACCTGGAGCGCCTCAATGTGCTGTACGACGAATGGATCGATCGCTACAATTTTGGCCCCAAGCTCATCATCGATGCCGACTCGTACGATTTTGTCAACAATACTGAGGACCGCGAGGATGTGCTGGGGCGGATCGAGAGCCGGCTCTTCGGGCTTTTTGTCGATTAACCGTGCGGCGCGGGGCGCG
>JAWXAX010000034.1 GCA_034439735.1 Rhodothermales bacterium
ATGCTCTTGCTGTCTGCGGCGAGCCGCTTGGATTCGGAATCGCAAGCGGGCTGGAGATCTTCTTTCGCGGAGAATCCGGCGAAATCGAACGCTCGCCGCGCCAGGCCTTTCGGAAACTTGCACGCGCCGGCGCCATTACAGGCAGCACGATTGTGTTCGATACCAGCCTGACTACGCTCCAGGACGTGTTCGATGGTCGGTTCGAAGGGCCGGCGCAGGCCTCCTGGCACAGCGTCGTCTTTAAACTACCCGCGGAAGCCTCCTGACAGGTTGCCGCTGTGTTATTGATCATCACCCTGTGTCTATGTTAACCCTCTCGCTTACACGAATGTACGTTTACCGCACCCTTCTCGCGCTCGTCCTCCTCGCTGCCAGCGCCGGCCCGTCGTTTGCACAGTCCTATATCAGCCAGGAAGCGCTCGCCACTATCCTGAACAACCAGCACGGAGTTTTGGAAGAGGCGCCGGAAGTCTATTACAACTACTTCACGCTCTATAACAGCCGCGACAACAACGTCATGGCCCGGAATACCTTCTTCAAGGTGCTGGGCGATGGCGACCTCGATGTGGGCAAAGAGCGCAGCAAGCTGATCGAATTGCTTAACCGCAAGTTGGTCGCCAACCTGTCGATCGGCGATACCCTGATCGTCCCGACGGCCTACGACCTAGACTTCCGCGCGTATTCGCCCTTTCCGCTATTCTACCCCGGGGCGCAGGAATTCGATAAACTTTTTATCATCGAAAAGACCATCCAGGCCTTTGCCGCCTACGATCACGGCAAGCTCATGCGTTGGGGCATCGTGAATACAGGCTCGGAGGAGTCTCGGACACCCAATGGCCGGTATAACTTCAACTGGAAAAGCGAGTACCGCATCTCCTCCCTGAGCCCGCCCGGCGAGGACTGGGAGATGTACTGGGTGTTCAACTTCCACGAAGCACGCGGCATCCACATCCACCAGTACCCGATGCCGTCCGGTGGCCCCACCAGCCACGGATGTGTCCGGCTCGTGGATGCCGATGCGGAGTGGATGTATAACTGGGGAGAAGGCTGGCAGACCGGCAGGGGACCCGGCTTCAGTACCGGGCAGCGAAATGTCATCAAGCCAGGGACGACGGTGCTGGTCATCGGGGAGGATCCTCCCGTCCATCCCGAGCCGTTCGCCTATGAGAAACGGTTTCCGGTGCTCAAGCGCCTGATGCTGCCGGCGCATCCCTTCGATATTCCTCCGGGCACGAATCAGCAGGAGTACTTCGACCGCGTCCGCCTCGCCAGCCTGGATCAGTGAATGCGCAGGGGAATTCGATCCGCCCGAGCGCGCTTCTGATGCGGGTCCCAGGAGAAGTAGATCAGCACCGCCTTGCCGACGACATGGTCGTCCGGCACAAATCCCCACGTCCGGCTATCGAGTGAGCTGTCGCGGTTGTCTCCCATGACAAAGTAGTAGTCTTGCTCGACTACATACGTGGCGGCCGGGCGGCCATCGATCTCGAACTGGTTCTCCCCCAACCGATGCGCATCATGGCCTTCGTACCGAGTGATGATCGCCTCGTAGACAGCCCAGTTCTCATCGGACAATACGACGGTATCGCCGGCCGCGGGGATCGGCAGCGGGCCGTAATTGTCGGGCGAAAAGGTGTGGCCACTCGGGAACGTGCGGGCGGCATGACCTCCGGAACGCACGAGGGCTTTCACCTCTCCCACCTCAGGCCACTCGGCCACCTGGCGGGCGACATCGACCGTCGCCTCGAAGTCGACCGGATCGTCGCGGCGCTGCGGTAGGGTGATTTGGACGACGCCGGCCTCGGTGAGCCGTTCGATCTGCAACACTTCACCAGCCGCCGGAAAAGCGCGCCAGCGCTGCTTCATCGCGTCCGTCATGGGCAGCGCCGTCTGGCCGGCGTAGGGAATCTTGTCGATGATCGATAAGGTATCGCCAGGCAGCCCTATGACGCGCTTGATATAATGCGTCTTGCGATCGAGCGGGGCGGACTCCGTTGGGACGTTAAACACGATGACATCACCGCGCCGCACACCCGTAAAACCGGGGATGCGCAGATAGGGCAACTCTAGGCGCTCCAGAAACAATCGGGTAAAGGGGAGACCCAGCGTCACGGGTAACCGCGCGCCATAGTGCAGTTTGGAGACCAGGACGAAGTCGCCCACCTGAAGGGTGTTCTCCATCGACTCCGAGGGGATCCGAAAGGCCTCGAACAACAGGGCGCGGATGAGCAAGGCGGCAATGAGGGCGAGGGCGACGGCCCCAACCCACTCCCACAGGATGTTGCGTCGTTCGCGCCAGGTAGCCGTATGCGCCTCCTCGATGGGAGGGTTGGCATAGGCGCCGGCAAGCGGCGCGACGGAGGTTGGATCCTGCCTGTCCAAAGCGAGCGGTTGCGCGGTCAGTGGATAATCTTGAAGAACCGCCGGAAACGCGGCAGGAAGGCGTTGGCATCCCACGAGTAATAGACGAGCAGTGCCTTCCCTACCACGTGATCCATTGGCACGAAGCCCCAGAAACGGCTGTCTTCCGAGTTGTCGCGATTATCGCCCATCACGAAGTAGTAGTTCTGCGCGAACGTATACGTGGTTGCCGGCTGCCCGTCGATCACGAACGTTCCTTCCGGCGTCACCCGAACGGCGTGGTGTTCATAGCGGCGGATCACGGGTTCATAGACTGGCCAGCTTTCAGGTGTCAGCTCCACCGTCATCCCGGCGCCAGGAATGGTTAGCGCGCCGAACTGGTCCGGCGTATATCCGCGGCCCGGGGGATACATGACGCCGCTGTAGCCGGCGTTGAGGGGGGCCAGATAAGGCTCCACGCGGTCGATATAAGGCCACGTGCGAATCTGGTCGATAGCTTGCTCCGTCGCCACGACGCGGACGAGTTGCGGGTCGATCGTGGCGGAAACGGTATCCACGCCGATGGCGCTCAGGCGAGAGGCCGAAAGATGCACCCGAGGGTCGGTTTTGTAGACATTCCACAGCCGTTGCATCCCCTCGGCGAATGCCTGGGCTTCCCCATCAATATACACGATCTTATCCCGTACCTCGATCGACTCCCCCGGCAGGCCGATCACCCGCTTGATGTAGTGCGTTTTCCGGTCGATGGGTTTATCCTCGACGGGATAGTTAAATACGACGGCGTCGCCGCGTTTTACCTCCGTAAATCCCGGAAACCGAAAGTCGGGGAATTCGACGCCCGGCATGTAGATCTGCGTAAAGGGAACGCCGAGTGTGAGCGGCGTCCGGGTGCCGTAGTGGAGTTTGGATACAAAGAGGTAATCCCCCACCAGCAGGCTTTTCTCCATCGACGGGGTCGGGATCCGGAAGAGGTCGAAGATAAACGTCCGGACGATCAACATGACAATAACGGCAAACAGTAGGGCCTCGCCCCACTCCCGGAGTTTGCCTTTCTGGGCCGGCCTGCCCGAGCCCTCGGCGTCCCGGCCGGTTTCGGCGGCGCTCCGCCCTTTATCACGTGTTTTCTGCCGATCTCGGCGGCGCTTGTCTTGCGACATGGAGGAAGTCTTCAAACTACCAGCGATTGCGGTTCGACCTGGGAAAGCCGGCGGGTGCGTGGATCAACCGCCTACTCGTCGGACCGGGTGAGTGCTTGAGGCCGGGGACGTCCAAGCGCCAGGTTGGGCGGCTTTGTCCGCTCGAGAAAATAGCGTTCTCCATCGTACCCCGCATAATACCAGCTTGATTCAATGGGATTGTAATAATAATCGACGTACGGCGCCCTCCGATCCGAGCGCAGGAACTCCTCCATGAACGACTCGCGGATGCGTAATAGTATATCGCGGTAGCGGTAATCGGAGGATACGACGAGTCCGCGTTCGAGGGGGCCGTTGACATCCATCAGGAGCAGGGGGATCGAATCGTTGAGCACGAA
Organism: Rhodothermales bacterium; assembly: GCA_034439735.1. Classification (NCBI taxonomy): domain Bacteria; kingdom Pseudomonadati; phylum Rhodothermota; class Rhodothermia; order Rhodothermales; species Rhodothermales bacterium. Next base: position 3,896 of record JAWXAX010000034.1, read on the forward strand.
CCAGTACTCGAACTGGATATACCGATCGCGCGCGTCTCGGGTGTCGGGGGCGCTGAAAACTTCGGTGATGGTCTGGGTGGGTGGGCCGAAGTACCCTTCGAGCCGCGCACGGAGGTCGCGGGTCAGGGTGGTGTCGATCGGGAGCAGCGATTCGGTGCCGAGATACGCCCAGAGGGTGCCGGCGTGGTGTTTCTCAAACCACTTCCGTTCAACGCGACGGATGAGGCGCCACGCGTCGATGGCGAAGGGTTCGGCAGGCGAGGTTATGCGAGCGCTGCCGCTCATCGCCACGATCCACTGCAGGAGCGTGTCCGATCTTGATGGCACGTGGAGCGGTTCGGCCGGCGCGGCGCGCATGCCGCTCGCCTCCAGATGCGCTTCGGCCTGAACGGAGAAGCGCGCCATCCGGTACATCTCGGCAAGTTCCTGCCCTCGCGCGGGGCCGGCCAGGATGGCGAAGGTGACGAGAAGGAAAAACACACGCATGGTCCTGCTGAACGATCCGGATGGCGATGAGGGTAGGTACGATACGAACGAATCGCCCGGTGCGTTTCCGGCGTCAGTCCTCGATCGCCAGCACGGCGAGGAAGGCTTCCTGAGGCACATCCACGCGGCCCACCTGTTTCATGCGTTTCTTGCCCTCCTTCTGCTTTTCGAGCAGCTTGCGCTTCCGGGAAATGTCGCCGCCGTAACACTTTGCGGTCACGTCTTTGCGCATCGCCTTCACGGTTTCGCGGGCAATAATGCGCGAGCCGATGCCGGCCTGGATGGCGACCTCGAACATCTGGCGAGGAATCAGCTCACGCAGCTTTTTGGTCAGCTTGCGGCCAATCTCGTACGCCTTGTCGCGATGGACGATCGTGGAAAGGGTATCGACCGGATCGCCGTTGATCATAACGTCCAGCTTGACGAGTTCGCTCTGCCGGTAGTCGAGCACTTCATAATCAAACGAGGCATAGCCTCGCGTGATGCTCTTCAACTTGTCGTAAAAATCGAAGATGATCTCAGCCAGCGGCAATTCATAGTGGAGGTCGACCCGCTCCGTGTCCAGATACTGGGTATTGATATAGATGCCCCGACGATCCTGGCACAACTGCATCAGGCCCCCGATGTACTCAATCGGTGTGATGATCTGAGCCTTGACATAGGGCTCGCGAAGTTCGATGAATGTGCTCGGCGCCGGCAGGTCGCTCGGGTTGTCGATCACGAGAATCGACTTGTCGAGCATCTCCGCCTCGTATTTGACGTTCGGGACCGTCGTGATAATGTCCAGCCCGAACTCCCGGTCCAGCCGCTCCTGGATGATTTCCATGTGCAGCAGCCCGAGGAAGCCGACCCGGAAGCCAAATCCCAGCGCCGACGAGCTTTCGGGTTCGTAGGTGAGCGACGCGTCGTTGAGCTGGAGCTTCTCGAGAGAAGAACGGAGGTCTTCGAATTTTTCGGACTCCGTCGGGTACAACCCGCTGAACACCATCGGCTTCGACTCCATGAAGCCCTTGATGGGCACTTCGGCCGGGTTCCGGGCGGACGTGATCGTGTCGCCGACACGCGTATCGCGGACGTCCTTCACCGACCCGATCACATACCCCACCTCGCCGGCGCGCAGCTGCTCGGTCGGCTCCATGTTCAACCGCAGGATGCCGATCTCTTCCGCGTCGTACTCCTTGTAGTTGGACATGAACCGCATCCGCTCGCGCTTCGTCAGCGTGCCTTCGAACACGCGCACGTATACGACCGCGCCGCGGTACTGGTTGAACACGGAGTCGAAGATCAGCGCCCGCAGTTGTCCGTTGGGGTCACCCTTCGGGGGCGGCACTCGGCGGACGATGGCCTCGAGGACGGCGGCCACGCCCACGCCCGTCTTGGCGCTGATGGAGAGGATTTCCTCCGCCGGCTCGCCGATCAGCTGTTCGATGGTCTGGGCGATGAGTTCCGGGCGCGCGCTGGGGAGATCGACTTTGTTCATCACCGGGATGATCTCCAGGCCCGCCTCGAGCGCGAGGTACATGTTCGAAATCGTCTGCGCCTCGATGCCCTGCGCCGCGTCCACGACCAGGATGGCGCCTTCACACGCCTTCAGCGCACGCGAGACCTCGTAGGTGAAGTCCACGTGCCCGGGAGTGTCGATCAGATTGAGGATGTACTCGTGCCCATCGTCGGCCTGGTACTTCATCCGGATCGCGTGGCTCTTGATCGTGATGCCACGCTCCCGTTCGAGATCCATGCTGTCGAGTACCTGGTTCTGTAGCTCGCGCGAGCTCAGGGTACCCGTAAGTTCGAGCAGGCGATCGGCGAGGGTGCTTTTCCCGTGATCGATGTGCGCGATGATGCAAAAATTGCGGATCCTATCTTGATACCCGGTCATTCCAGAACATCTCAAAAAAACTGCTGCAGGCGGATGCTTCCCGACGCGAGCCGTCGGGCAGGAGCATCGAGAGGGTCAAACAATGTTCATTCCTGTGATGATCCCTCCGGGCGAGCGGCCTTCTCGGGGGCCGCGAGGTCCGCGCCCTCGGAGGCGCCTGCTTCGGTAACGTCGGCGTCTTCGACGTCCGACTTTTGCTGTTCACGCATCAGTTCCTCCTGGAAGGCGCCCTGAAAAAACAGGATGCCGACCACCCCAAGCACGATGGCCATGTCGGCTACGTTCCAGATGGGGAACAGCGCCGTATATTTGCCGCCAACCAGCGGCCACGCCTCGGGCAAGTACCCCCGCCAGAGGTTGACGTGGATGAAGTCCACCACCTTGCCGGCGAACAGCGGGGCGTCGTTGAACAACATCCCGTAAAACACCCGGTCGATGATGTTGCCGAGCGCACCGCCCAGAATGCACGCAATGCTGATGCGGTACGGCTTATACAGGTTTCGGACCCGATACAGATACACCACGATCAGCCCCGTCGCGGCCATGGAAAGAAACGTTACCATGCCTCGAGGACCGAACGTAATGCCGAATGCCATCCCCGGATTTTCCGTGAACGTAAACTTCAACCAGTCCCCCACCAGCGCGATGGACTCGCCCACATACATACTGCGGAGCACCATCTGCTTGGTGATCTGATCGATGACGATGATGCTAAACGTAATCCAGAAAATGTGCATAACGAGAGAACTACCCGCGCCGGCCGGCGGGCCCGGTCAAACGGGTTACTTACGCTGTTTCAGTTTGGCTTCGATGGAAATCTCGGTGTGAGGCACCGCCTCCAACCGCTCCTTTGAAATCGGGTTGCCGGTGATCTTGCAGATCCCGTAAGTTTTGTTTTTGATCCGCTCCAACGCTCGATCCAGATAACTTACGTATTTCTGCTGCCGGGCAATCATGAGGTACAACTTTTCGCGCTCCATGGCATCCGTGCCGGCGTCGGCCATGTGGAAGCTGTACGCGGTGTCGTTCTCGGATTGCTCCCGTGCATCTTGCAATGTCGCGCGCATGCGATCGACATCGTCCATCGCGGACGCACGGCGCTGCATCAGCAGGTCCTCGAAATGCCGGAGATCCTCATCGTTGAGCGCTGATTTTGCAACGATGGGCGTATCTATTTTTTCCATATCCTCCTGACGTTGTGCTGAAACCTGTTCGTTCGCACGTCCGGCGGTAGATCGCTTCATGGTCATAACATTACCATGCATGAACGGTTGTGATGGAATTCGAAGGGCTGACCGATCACTCAAACGTGAGCAGAGCCGTCAGCAGAGCAATCCACACGCGCTCGACGTGTCAGACGCTGGATATTGATCAGCAGGCCACGCGGAAGCGGCGCGCTGGAGCCGGGCGAAGAAACGTCGCGCAGTCACCTCACGATGAGGCCACATCAGGCCATTCGGTCTACTGCGAGGGTGAGTGTCTCCTCTCCTATGGAAAACGACTCCACAAGCACCCCAGCTGGATGAAGTGCCTCTTCCAACGATGCTGCCAGTGTCTCGTTCCGAATCCAGTGCGCCTGCCGGGCGATGGCTTGCGCCAGCCGGCTGGACGCGCTGTACTGAACCTGTATGCGATCCGTCACCTCAAAATCGGCCGCTTTTCGCATATTCTGGATACGGTTCACCGATTCGCGCGCCAGGCCTTCCACCAACAGGTCCTCGGAGATCGCAGTGTCCAGCGCTACGGTCACGCCGTCCTCCTGCTCCACCAACCACCCGTCGATGCCTTCGCTGACGATTTCGATATCCTCTCCTTCGAAAGGAATGGGGCGGCCGCTAATATCGAGAGAAATAGTACCTTCTTCAAGGAATCTTGAAATTTCTTCTTCGTTAAGACTTCGAATCCGTGCTGCGGCCTCCTTCATGTCGCCTCCAAGCCGCTTGCCCAATGCCTTAAAATTGGCCTTTGCCGCCCGTTTGACGACCCGGCTGGACCCGGAGACGTACTCGATCTGCTTGACGTTGACTTCATCCAGGATGATCGCGCGGACACGCTCGACCATCGCTTCAGCCGCCGCGGGCCCGGTGACGACCATGATCCGCGGCAGCGGCTGGCGGACGTTGATGCCGGCCGCGTTGCGCAGCGCGAGCACGATCGAGGAGATCGTCTGCGCCAGCGCCATCCGCTGCTCGAGCCCCTCATCCACCGCGGTCCGCTCTACCTCCGGCAGCAGCGCGAGGTGCACGGACGCCTGCGGGGACCGCCCGGTGGCGTCGTTCAGGGCGCGGTAGAGCCAGTCCCCGAAAAACGGCGCTATGGGGCTCATCAACCTCGCGACGGCCTCGAGGCACTCGTACACGGTCTGATACGCCGCCTGCTTGTCCGCTCCGTCGCCGCTTTCACCGGCCTTAGCGCTCCAGAAACGCCGGCGCGAGCGGCGCACGTACCAGTTGGACAACGCTTCGACGAACCCTTCGATCGCGCGCGCGGCACGGGTCGGGTTGTATTCGGCATAGGCGGCATCGACGGTCGCGATCGTCGTGTTGAGCCGGCTCATCACCCACCGATCCAGCTCGGTCCGCGCCGCCACGGGAATCCGCTCGCCGGCGTATGTGAACCCGTCGATATTGGCGTACGTCGCAAAAAACGCAAATACGTTCTGAAGCGTCCCGAAGAACCGCCGCTGCGCATCGCCCAGCCCCCGCTCGGAGAACTTGAGGTCCTCCCAGGGGGGCGAATTGCTCATCATATACCAGCGTACGGGGTCCGCACCGTGTTTCGCGAGTGCGGCAAACGGATCGACGGCGTTGCCCTTCGTCTTGGACATCTTCTCGCCCTTCTCGTCGAGCAAAAGTCCGTTCACGACGACGTTTTTAAACGCCTTTTCGTCCATCACGAGGGTCGCTATCGCGTGGAGCGTATAAAACCAACCCCGTGTCTGGTCGACCCCCTCGGCGATAAAATCCGCCGGGAAGTTCTGTTCGAACTGTTCCTTGTTTTCAAACGGGTAGTGCCACTGGGCGAAGGGCATGGCGCCGGAATCGAACCAGACGTCGATGAGGTCCGGCACGCGACGCATGGTGCCGCCGTCGGGCGCCGGCCAGGTGAATCGGTCCACAAACGGGCGATGCAGGTCCAGCGCATCGTCCGCCGGCAGCTGGTCGCCGCACTTCGCGCGTAGCTCGGCCACCGAGCCGATGACCTCGATATACGTCGAACCCGGGTAGTCGGACTGCCAGATCGGCAGCGGGGTGCCCCAGTAGCGCCGCCGGCTCAGGGCCCAGTCGACATTGTTCTTCAGCCACTCGCCAAACCGCCCCTCGCCGATCTGCCGCGGTTGCCAGTTAATCTGTTCGTTGAGCTCGATCATCCGCTCTTTCACGGCCGTCGTGCGGATGAACCAGCTCTCGACCGGGTAGCTCATCAGCGGCGTGCCCTTGCGCCAGTCGTGTGGGTAGTTGTGCAGGTAGCTGTCCTGCCGGAACAGTAACCCCTGCTCTTTCAGCTGGCGATTGATGACCTTGTCGGCGTCCTTGAACCACAACCCGGCCACCAGCACGGCGCGCTCGTCGAACACGCCATCCACCGTGACGGGGTTAAACATCGGAAGGCCCTGCTTGCGGCCCACCTCGAAGTCCTCGGCGCCAAACGCTGGCGCCATGTGCACGATGCCAGTGCCATCATCCGTGGACACAAAATCCGCCTCGACGACACGCCAGGCCCGATCGGCGCCTGCCTCTCCCATGAAATAGTCAAACAGCGGCTCATACCGCCGCCCCACCAGCTCGCGGCCGGTGCACGAGGACTCCTCGACATAGCTCTCCGGCAACACGGACGCGCGGGCGCGCGCCACGATCAGGCGCTCCTGGGGCTGGTCCGCCGCGGTCTGCCGGAACGTGACGTATTCGATTTTGGGCCCCACGGCCAGGCCGGCGTTGGAGATCAGCGTCCACGGGGTGGTCGTCCACGCCAGGAAGTAGGTATCCTCGGCCCCAATCTCTTTGAAGCGGACGTAGACGCTGGGGTCCTGCACCTCCTTGTAGCCGAGGCTCACTTCGTGGGACGACAGCACGGTGGTCGATCCCGGGCTATACCACTGGATCTTATACCCCTTGTACAGCAGCCCTTTTTCGTAGATCTGCTTGAGGAGCCACCAGACGGATTCGATGTACTCGTTCTTGAAGGTGACGTAGGGATGATCCAGATCCACCCAGTACCCCATCCGGGTGGTTAGCTCATCCCATTGTGCCTTGTATTTCAGCACACTCTCGCGGCAGGCGACATTGTACTTCTCGATGCCGTACGCCTCCACCTGGTGCCGGCCCTCGAGGCCGAGGGCTTTCTCGACTTCGATCTCGACCGGCAGCCCGTGGGTGTCCCAGCCGGCTTTCCGCTCGACCCGATAGCCCTTCATCGTCTTGTAGCGACAGAACGTGTCCTTAATGGTCCGGGCGAGCACGTGGTGAATGCCCGGCCGGCCGTTTGCCGTCGGAGGGCCCTCGTAGAAGGTGAAGGTCGGCGCATCGCGCCGCGCCGCGATGCTGCGCGCAAATAGCTGCTCCCGCTCCCAAAGCGCCAACATCTCCAGCTCCAGCGCAGGCTGATCGTACTGCTTTTCCTCTTTAAACATGGGCATCAACTACCGAAATGCAAGCGCCCTTTTTGAGCGCCTTTTTGAAAAGTCGGGGTGATACGTTGGGTTCAACGCATATGTTCGATGAAAGCGTTCGATCCAGAACCCGCTTCAGGCCTCCGGACGCCATCAAAAAAGTTCTTGCCTGGCCTTTCTGCGGGGGCCTTTAGCGAGACGACTGCTAGAACATCACCTCTACGCTCCACAGCCTCCTCTGGAGCCAGGAAACCCCTTTGTTTTCGTTCCTCTGTCTACGAAGCGAATTGCCTTCCATGCCGTTACGCGTCTATCGCCCGGCGCCAGTCGTACCGACCGCGCTCCTGTGTTTCCTTGTCCTCTTTATTGCCCTCCCGGCTGCGCGCGCGCAGGAATCGACGGGTGCGTGGTCTACGGTGAATACAACGAATTCCCCCACCGAGCGCCACGAAAACGCCTTTGCCGAGGTCAATGGCAAGCTGTATTTGATCGGGGGCCGCGGAGTCAAACGGGTCCAGATTTTTAATCCAGCGACGAATGTATGGACCGATGGCGCCAATCCGCCCTTCCAGATGCATCATTTCCAGGCCGTGGTTCGGGGTGATCTCATCTACATCGTGGGCGCCTACACGGGGACGTGCTGCGATAGCGAATATGGAGTGGATCATGTCTATTACTACAACACGGCGAATAATACCTGGAACGAAAGCCACGAAGTGCCGGCTAACCGCCGCCGCGGCTCGGCCGGCGCCGTACTCCACAACGACAAGATATATCTCGTCGGCGGCATCGAAGGCGGCCACGGCTCGCCGGCCTCCGGCTACACCTGGTTCGACGAATACGACCCGGTGACGGGCCAGTGGAAGGTCCTGCCCGACGCTCCGCGCAAACGGGACCATGCCCATGCGGTCGTTTATAACAACAAGCTGTATCTCACCGGCGGCCGCGACACCAGCAACCCGAAATTCACCTCGGCGAACATCGGGGAAGTCGACATCTACAACTTCGCGACGGGCACCTGGTCCACGCTTTCGACTTCCCACAACCTGCCCACGCTGCGCGGCGGCACGACCTCCGTGCTGTACAACGGGGAGATTCTGGTGATGGGTGGCGAATCGTCGAAACAGACGCTGGCGCACGACGAAACGGAGGCGTTCGATCCGGTGGCCCAAATCTGGCGCACGCTCGCGCCGCTGAACGTCGGCCGGCACGGCACCCAGGCGGTCGTCTTCGACAACGCCGTGTTTATCGCCGCCGGCTCGGCGCAACAGGGCGGCGCGCCGGAGTTGGACTCCATCGAGCGGTTTGACAACGCATCGACGAACACGACGACCGTGGAGCTGTCCCTTCGCTCGGGATGGAACCTCATGGGGCTCCCGCTCGACCCTGTCGATCGCTCATCTGACGCCGTATTCGCGGACGTGGCGCTGAGCGATGTCCCCATGACCTGGGGTGATGCGGAGGCCTACATCGGCCACCCCGAGTTGTCGGTCGGGACGGCCTATTGGGTCCACGTGGACGGCCCGGCTCAGACGCAAAACGTCTCCGGCCAACCGATCGACGCCATCCAGATCCCGCTGGAGTCCGGCTGGAATATGATCGCGGGCCCCACATGCGACGATGTCGTCCTGCGCGGCATCAGCACGGACCCGGTCGCCTCGATCGTCACCGAGACGTTGTATGGGTGGGACGATGTGTATACGCCGGCGTATACGACGACTTTCCCGCGCGGACGACTCGACCAGGGCGTCGGGTACTGGGTGTTCGCCAACAAGGATGCGTTGCTGACGCTCGATTGTGGAACGGGCAAGATGGCCGAAGAGGCGCCGGCCGTAGCTGAAGATCTCGACGCCTTCCACCATCTCGACATCACCGATGCCGGCGGCCGGAACGGCCGGCTCTTTTTCGGAGCCGTGCTGGCTACGCACGATGCGGCAGATTCGTATCGCCTCCCGCCCCGCCCCGACGCCAGGCATTTCGACGTCCGATTCAGCACCAACAGCCGCCTGGTCGAAACGCCGGAGGCTGTGGTCCGCATCCAGTCGAGCCAGCGCCCCTTCCAGGTACGCGTCGACGCTCCCGTTAGCACGAACGCCCGGTACCGGGTGGAGGCGCTGGTGGCGGGGCAGGCCGTCGGCACGTACGCGATGCAGGCCGGGGAAGGTATCCAGATCGACAATCCCTACGTCAGTTCCCTTCGCATCGCGCTGGCAGACGCCCCCGAGGCATTACACGAGTCGGCCCTGCCCGAAATGGCTCTTCGTGTCGCCGGCAGTTATCCGAATCCGTTCGCCGATCATACGACCCTGCGGTACGACCTCCACGCCGAGGCCCACGTCCGCATCGAAATTTTCGACGCCCTTGGCCGCCGGGTACACACGATCGAACGTCAGGATGCCGCCGGTGCCGGCCACGAGGCCACGATCGAGAGCGCCAGCTGGCCGGCCGGCCTGTACCTCTACCGGATCGAAGCCGCCTCCGCCGATGGCGTCGCGACCCGGACGGGCCGACTGCTCCTATCCCGCTGACCCGGGACATCAGCCTCAATCGATCCCCAGTTCGAAGCGGCCGCGCAGTTCCTGCACGTACAACCCCACCTCGTTGCGCAGTTCGAATACGCGTTCGTAAAGGACGTTGTACGCCGGCGTGGCCATGTATGGGGCGGATCGCAGTCCGGGCAACAGCTCGAGCGCCGCATTGGCACACTGGAGGGCGCGTTTGGTGCAGGCGATGTATCCGCCGATGTGATCGCGATCCATCCCCAGTCCGTGCCCACGTGCAATATTAGCCGGGATCTGGAGCGTATTGGCGCAGAAATGTACGAATGTAGAGTCCTTCTGATCACCCGGAATACCATCGGACCAGGCCAACACCCGGTTGGCGAGTTTGTATGCGTGCTGATAAACGGGCAGTGCCAGGAGGTCGTCTAATGTCGGCGCGTCGTCGTCCTCATCCCCCTCCTCGAACGAGATGGGATGGCCCGAGCTACGATTCACCCGCTCGTCGTCGTTGCGTAGAAACGCCTCCCACGCATGTTCGTCCCAGATGTCGTCTTCAGGCATCGTCTCACCTCGGGTCGAATAATAGCCCGCCGGCGCTGTGTCTGAATCGTGTCAGAGACGCGCCAGCACCTGTCGGACCAGCCCTCCCAGCGCCGGCTCGGCGCGGGCCGCGGCAGCGAGGATCTCCGGGATCGTTATCGGCTCCAGGGCATCGGGCATACAGAGATCGGTTATCACGGATATTGCAAGAGTCCGCATGCCCATATGGCGGGCTACGATCACCTCGGGCACCGTGCTCATCCCCACGGCATCCGCACCGATGGTGCGCAAAAAGCGGTACTCGGCGCGTGTCTCCAGGTTGGGGCCTACGACCGCCACATACACACCCTGGTGGAGGCGGATCCCCATTTCTAGCGAAGCATCCTCCGCGAACAAGCACAGTGTCCGGTCGTAGGGATCGCTCATGTCCGGAAAACGAGGGCCCCAGGCATCCAGGTTAGGGCCGGTGAGCGGGTTGACGCCCTGGAGGTTGATGTGATCCGTGATCAGCATCAAGTCTCCCCGTTCCATGGTAGCATCCAAGCCGCCAGCGGCATTTGAAATCAGCAGCACCTCGACCCCCAGCGCACCGGCCACCCGTACCGGGAACGTCACTTCCCAGGGGGAATAGCCTTCGTACAGGTGGAAGCGCCCCTGAAAGACCATGACGGGGACCCCTTCGAGCCGGCCGAGGTGGAGCATGCCGGCGTGGCTCTCAACCGTCGACAGAGGGAAATAAGGGATTTCCACGTACGGCAGCGTCCGCACGATATCCATGTCGCGAACGAGACCGCCGAGCCCGGAGCCAAGAATCAGGGCAGCGCGCGGCTGCACCTCGCTGGCGGCGCGGATCGCCGAGGCAGCCGCTTGAACGTGCTCCAGGTAACGGTCTAGATCGTACGAGATACGGTTCTCCGCATGCATGGACACCCGAAACGGTTCAGTCCAGGTCGTTGAGAATTCGCCGGATTTTTTCGATTTCTTCCGGAGTAGCGGTCAAGTCGTCGTGGTCGTCGTGACCACCAAAGAGCGGTCGTTCAAAGGTATCTGGGATGGAATCTCCCTGGGGGCCGTGTGTCGAGATGATCGGCGTGCGCACCCAGCTCCCCCCCTCGCGCGGCGAGGGTGGCGGGGGTGGCGGGGGCGCCTGCTCGTCGAACGGCGAGGGCGCGGTTCGGTAGTCGGGCGCGGCCGTAAAGGGCGGCGTGGCGTAGGGAGGCTCGTCGTACTGGAACGGATCCGCCGGCTCGTCCTCCACATGCATCCAGGGCTCCTCCTCTTCGGGTTCGGCCGAGGTAAAGAGGGTTTCGGATTCTACGTGGTGCGCGGCCGTGGTGACCGTAGCCTTGATAAAATCGAGTTCATCCGAGCTGAGTCCGCCCAGTTCCTCGGGCACGTCGTTGCTAGCCTGGTGATGATCGACCACCGTCATCCGCGGCGAGGGCGGAGGCGGGGGGGCGATGTGTTCGACGGGCGGCGGCGTCCGCTCGACG
>JAWXAX010000035.1 GCA_034439735.1 Rhodothermales bacterium
CCTTTAGGATTAGCGATTCGTGATAAGCGATTAGCGGTTTGCGATGTCTCATCAACCATCAACCATCAACCATCCCTCCCATGCCCACCTCCATGCCTGCCCTTGTCAACTTCGCCGCGGCCTCCGGGAGTGTGGCGTTGCGCGAAGTGCCCGTCCCCACGATCGGATCGGAGGACGTGTTACTCAAAGTCGAATCGGTGGGGGTGTGCGGGAGCGACCTGCACCAGTGGCACGGCACCCACAGCTGGCCGGTCAATTACCCCTGCGTCCTGGGGCACGAGTTCGGAGGCGTCATCCTCCAGGCCGGCGCCGACGTTAAACGATTCAAGGAAGGCGATCGGGTGGTGAGCGAGACGGCCGCGGTGATCGACCTCTTCTCCCCCCTCACCCGCGCCGGCCAGTACAACCTGGACCCCTCGCGCAAAGGCTTCGGCTACGGCGTCGACGGCGCGATGGCCAGTTACGTCCGCGTGCCCGAGCGGTGCCTCCACGCCGTGCCGGACACGCTGCCGTTCGACAAGGCCGCCCTCACCGAGCCGTGCTGTGTCGCGTTTAACGCGATGTGTATGAACACCCGTATCCGGCCGGGCGACTTCGTGCTCGTGATCGGGCCGGGGCCCATCGGGTTGTTGTGCGCGGCCATGGCTAAACTCAACGGCGCCATCGTGATCCTGACCGGCCTGCCCGCCGACAGCCACCGGCTGAATGTCGGCCAACAGCTAGGGGTGGACATCGTGCTCACGGAGCGGGTGGTCGAGCAGGTGCGCGAGCTCACCGGCGGCCTGGGCGTCGAGGTGGTAGTGGACGCCGCCGGCGTGTCGGACACCCTCAAGCTGGCCATCGACGCCGTCCGGCCGGCGGGCCAGATCACGAAGGTCGGCTGGGGCCCGAAACCCCTCAACTTCAGCATCGACCCCCTCGTCCAGAAAAACGTCACCCTCCAGGGCAGCTTCTCCCACAACTGGCCCGTCTGGGAGCGCGTCATCCGCCTCCTCGACAGCGGCCTCATCAACCTCGACCCCGTCATCAGCAAAGTCGCCCCCCTCGCCGACTGGCACGACTGCTTCTCCCACATGCTCGACGGGAGTTATGTGAAGGCGGTGTTGAAACCCTGAATTAAGGCAAAAGGGAAAAGGCAAAAGGGAAAAGGGGGGAGATACTTGCTGCGAGTACCAGTGTTTTTCCTTTTGCCTTTACCCTTTTGCCTTTTCCCTTTTCCTTTTCTCTTTTGCCTTTTGCCTTTCCCCTTTTCCCCCATGCCTCTCGCCGTTTTCCCCAAATGCTTCCTCGACCAGCTCTGTGTCACCGGTGAGATGACGGTGGATGACTGGCTCGACCTCGCCGGCACGCTGGATGTCGACGGGTACGAGTTCTACTGGGGCTTTACGCCCTGGCAGAATCCCGCCGAGTTGGAACGGATCCGCCGGCGCGTGGAGGACGCCGGCCGGAGCATCCCGATGATGTGTTTTTCGCCCGACTTCACCCGCCCCGCGCGTTCCGAGCGACTTGAGGAAGTGGAGAAGCAGAAAGAAGCCATCCTCGCGACGGCGCGGCTCGGGGGGCGGTTTTGCCGGGTGCTGTCCGGCCAGCGCCGGCCGGAGGTCTCCCGCGAGGCCGGCATCCGGTGGGTCGTCGAATGCATCCATGAGGCCCTGCCGGCCGCCGAGGCGCACGGCGTCGTCCTCATCCTCGAAAATCACTACAAAGACGGCTACTGGTCCCACCCCGAGTTCGCCCAGAAGGCGGACGTCTTCCTCGAACTGGTCGACGCCATAGGCCCGCACCCGTACTTCGGCATCAACTACGACCCCTCGAACGCCATCGTCGCCGGCGACGACCCGATTATGCTCCTCGAGGCCGTAAAACACCGCGTCGTATCCATGCACGCCAGCGATCGCTACCTGGAGGGCGGGACGCTGGAGGACCTGCGCCGCCTCGAGGCCGACCCGCACACGGGCTACGCCGGCATGCTCAAACACGGCGTCATCGGGCAGGGCATGAACGATTACGACCGCATCTTCACCCTCCTCCGCGAGGCCGGCTTCCAGGGCTGGGTGTCGATCGAAGACGGCCAGGACCCGGCCGTAGGGATGGACCACCTGCGCGAATCGGCCGTTTTCCTGCGCGAACGGATGCGCCGGCACGGACTAACCTGAAAAATGAGTTCACATAAAAATGGTCTGCCCGGATGAAATGGTGCGCCACCCCCCGCGAAGCGTTGCGGATCAACCGAAAATTTGGTAATAAGAAGCGCGAGCGTCGCACCCGGCGCCCGACCCGTTAACAGCGATCCCGATATGAAGCGTTCCTTACCCAATATCATCACGACCCAGGAGTACGATATCTGCATCGTAGGCTCCGGCGCCGGCGGCGGCATGGCGGCCAAGGTACTGGCGGAATCCGGCGCGAAAGTCGTCGTCCTCGAGGCCGGCCCGACCTGGTACTCGGAGTCGGACGGCGCCATGTTCAAGTGGAATTACGAGTCCATGCGGCGCGGCGCAGCCACGCCGGAACGGCACTTCGGCGAGTTCGACGGCTGCCTCGGCGGCTGGTCGCTGGACGGCGAACCGTACACCCACGCCCCCGGCACCGAGTGGCGCTGGTTCCGCTCCCGCATGCTGGGCGGCCGTACCCACCACTGGGGGCGCATCTCCCTGCGCTTCGGGCCAAACGACTTCAAGGTGCGCAGCATCGACGGCGAAGGGGACGACTGGCCGATAGGGTACGACGACATCAGTCCGTATTACGACAAAGTAGACCAGCTCGTCGGCATCTTCGGCACCAACGAGGGGATCTATAACGAGCCGGACGGCATCTTTTTGCCTCCGCCCAAACCGCGCTGTTACGAGCTGCTCGTCAAGAAGACCTGCGACACGCTCAACATCCCCGTCATCCCCTCGCGGCTCTCGATCCTGACGAAGCCGCACAACGGGCGCGCCGCCTGCCACTACTGCGGCCAGTGCGGGCGCGGTTGCGCGACCAACTCGAACTTTTCCTCGCCGTCCGTCCTCCTCCGGCCGGCCCTCGCCTCGGGCAACCTCGAGATCATCCCGAACGCCATGGCGCGCGAAGTCCTGACCAACGGCGAAGGCCTGGCGACCGGCGTTTCGTACGTCAGTACGGTGGATGGGCAGGAGTATCAGGTGAAGGCCCGCGTGGTCGTGCTCGCCGCCAGCGCGTGTGAGTCCGCCCGCCTCCTGATGAACTCGAAGTCCCCGCAACACCCCAACGGCCTCGCCAACTCGAGCGACGCCGTCGGGCGGTACATCACCGACTCCACCGGCACCAGCGTCGCCGGCATCATCCCCCAGCTCATCAACCAGAAACCCCACAACGACGACGGAGTGGGCGGGATGCACGTATACATCCCCTGGTGGCTCGATGCGAAGAAGCAGGACTTCCTCCGCGGCTACCACTTCGAGATCTGGGGCGGGCGGGACATGCCGGGCGCCGGCTTCATGGGCGGCATCCACCGGTACAACGGCGTCGATTATGCCCTCGGAATGCGTAAACCGCGCGGCGGCGGCGGCTACGGCGTGTCCCTGAAGAACGACTACCGATCGATGTACGGCTCCATCGTCGGCTTCTCGGGACGTGGGGAGATGATCGCGCGTCGCGAGAACCGCTGCACGATCGACGAGCGGGTCGTCGACAAATACGGCATCCCCGTGCTCCGGTTCGACGTCCGCTTCAGCGACCAGGAGTACAACCAGGTCAAGCACATGCAGGAAACCGCGCGCGAAATCATCCACGCGATGGGCGGCACGCCGATCACGCCGATGCCGACGAAAGAAGACGGCTACGGTATCCATCCCCCGGGCGAGATCATCCACGAGGTGGGCGCCGTCCGGATGGGCAGCGACCCGCGCAACTCGGTGCTCAACGCCAACTGCCAGGCGCACGACGCCCGGAACGTATTCGTCGCGGACGCCGGCCCGTTCACTTCGCAGGCGCACAAAAACACGACCTGGACGATCCTGGCCCTCTCCTGGCGCACGGCCGACTATATCGTCGACCAACGCAAAAAAGGCAACCTGTAATCCAACGCCCTATGAATCGCAGAGAAACCCTTAAACTGCTGGCCGTGTCGCCCGTGACCGCGGGCTTCACGTGGACGAGCCGGGACGCCGCCCATGCCTCCGAGCAGGCGCGCGCCGTGACCGACCGCTCGGCATTCGCGCCGGCCTTTTTTAACGACCACGAGTGGCGCACCCTCCGCCTCCTTGTCGATATCGTGATCCCGGCCGACGACCGCTCCGGCAGCGCGACCGACGCCGGCGTGCCGGAATACCTGGATTTCATGATGACCGACCGGCCCGACATGCAGACAGCCATGCGCGGCGGCCTCGCGTGGATCGACGTCCAGTGCCGCAAACGATTCAGCGCCCCTTTCGCCGATTGCACCGGTGTCCAACAGATCGAGCTGATCGAGGATATCGCCTACCCGGATGCCGCTCCCGAAGGCGTGGCGCACGGCGTAGCGTTTTTCAGCAGCTTCCGAGACCTCACCGCCTCCGGATTCTGGTCCAGCAAGCTGGGCGTCGAAGACCTCAAGTATATGGGCAATGTGTTCGTTCCAGAGTGGAAGGGATGCCCCGACGAAGTACTCAACGATCTCGGAGTTCGCTATGAAGAATAATCGCGCCATTGGCGTCCTGCTTACGCTGCTGCTAATCAACACCGCCTGTAATGGGCAACAGACCGCGCTGTTTAACGGCGAGGACCTGGCCGGATGGACGGTCTACGGCACCGAGCGGTGGTATGTCGAAAACGGCGAGCTGATCTGTGAAAGCGGGCCGGACGCCCAGTACGGCTACCTCGCCACCGACGCCTCGTACAAGGATTTCGAGCTAACGCTCGAGTTCAAGCAGGAGGCGAACGGCAACAGCGGTGTGTTCTTCCGCTCCTCCATCGAAGGCACGACGATCACGGGCTGGCAGGTGGAAGTGGCCCCGCCAGGCAACGACACCGGCGGCGTCTACGAATCGTACGGGCGCGGCTGGCTGGTGACGCCGGAACCCGAGAAAGACAGCGCGCTGCGCATGGGCGAGTGGAATGAGATGAAGATCCGAGTCGTCGGGGACCACGTCCAGAGCTGGCTCAACGGCACCCCGATGGTCGACTTCCACGACGAAAAGATCGGCCAGGCGAACGGCTCGATCGCGCTGCAGATCCACGACGGCGGCGGCATCAGGGTCCGCTGGCGGAATCTACGGATCGAGCAACTGGGGTGAACGAGGCTGTTCGGGTCCGCCATGAGGCCGCACACCGGGCCTACGCCGGCCTCGAACCGGAAGGCATTCCCCATCCGCCGCATCCCATCGCGCATTACGAACGTCGTGATGCGCGGCGGCTCGATGGGATCTCGCGCGCGCTGGATCGACTGGCGCGTCCGTTTATGCGTTTTGGCGGCCGCCGAATCTCGAGCTACAACGGGATGGGGTATATCGGCATCGTCGCCGGTACTGCCGCCGGCGCCGCCGTGGGAGCCGTGCGCGGCCTGTCGCCCGGGGTACTCGCCGCCGTCTGGCTCGCGGTGGTTCTGGTATCGGCTGCCCAGATCGTGGCTACCGTCGTGGTGACGGGTCGCGACCGACTCGTCTTTCTCCGTTTTCTGCTGGGCGGCCTGGTGGCATCGGCGCTTGTGGCCGGGCTCGCCGGCGTATCAGTTCTGGCCGTCCTGGATGCCGTCATCGTGGGGTTCGGGGCGCTGCAGGCGCCGGGGCGCGTGGGGTGTTTCATGGCCGGTTGTTGCCACGGCGTGCCGGCCGCATGGGGGGTATCGTACGGCGCTCGTCATACCGCATCGGGCATTCCACCGGCCCTGTTCGGGGTACGATTCGTTCCCATCCAACTCCTGGAAAGCGGGTGGATCGTGTTGTGCACGTTCGTCGCCATCGTGCTCGCCTTTTCCGGCGCCGCGGCCGGCGTCCCACTGTTCGTGTATATCGCCTTTTACGCAACCGGTCGCTTCAGTGTGGAATATGCTAGAGGCGATCGGTATCGCCTCGCCCACGGTGGGTTGACCGAAGCGCAGTGGATCACCCTTGCGCTGACGCTCGGCGCGAGCGGCGCCGTCCTTGCCGGGGGCGCGCCGGCCCCACGGTGGTTGCCGGGTGTACTCGCGTTGCCCATCCTCTTCGCGCTCTGGCAGGCGATGCGTCGGCGTCGCGATGGCGGAGCGACTGAGCCACACGATCTGTTTCTCCTGGCCCGGGCGATCGACACCCTCGAAGCCGGCGACGCGATGCCCGCCCGTCGCCCCGGCGCCGTCCATGTCGCCCGGATGACCAACGGGGTCCTCGTCTCCCGCGAGCCGGCGGTTGACGGGATCTCGCTCACATTCACGCTATCAGGAACAGCCGGGTTGCTTGCCCCCCGAAAGGCGCGGCGCCTCGGGGCGTTTCTGTTTCGGCTCCGTCCGGCCATCCAACAGGCTGTACTTTATAAAGCCGGCGCAAACATGTATCATATGGCCTGCCGGCTCACCCGCTCTGTTGACGCGCCGGCCCCCACTCCTTTTCTCGCATGAGTCAATCGAAATGAACAACACCCTGGAATCCTGCCGCGCCACGCTAAAGCGCCGCTGCGAAGACCTCCTGGCGCACCCAAATGTGGTGGCCGTCGGCGTCGGCTACAAGGTGACGGACGGTAAGCGTACAAATACGCTCAGCATCGTGTGTTCGGTCGTGAAGAAGGTGAGATCCAGCGAGCTGGCGCCTGAAGACCGCATCCCGCCAGCCGTGGATGACATCCCGACGGATGTCGTGGAGACCGGCGTGATCAGGGCGTTTGCCGACCGGACCGCCCGCTACCGCCCCTCACCAGGAGGATGCAGCATCGGGCACGTGGAGATCACGGCTGGCACCCTCGGTTGCCTCGTCCGCAAAAACGGGCAAACGTATATCCTCTCCAACAACCATGTCCTGGCCAATAGTAACGCAGCCAGGGTCGGGGATCCCATCTTACAGCCTGGTCCGATCGACGGCGGGCGTTTCCCGCAGGACCAGATCGCGACGCTCGCCCAGTTCATCCCGATCTCGTTCCCCGGAGGCTCGGATCCCGGCAATGGCGGCGGGGGCGATGGGGGTAGCGA
>JAWXAX010000036.1 GCA_034439735.1 Rhodothermales bacterium
CCCTCACCCCCCCCAACATGAAATGTCTCTTTTTTGGTCTCCTGGCGTTTGTATGCGCCACGGTTAGCGCCATCGTTGCTCCCGCCCAGATCCTGCGCCAGCCCATCCCCGATAAGGTGGTCGTGCTCACCTTCGATGATGCCGTCGTTAGCCATGCCACGTATGTCGGGCCGCTGCTGAAGGAATACGGGTTTGGCGCCACGTTCTACATCTCTGAATTTCCGAAGCCGCCGTTTTCGGACAAGACCCTGTACATGACCTGGGAGCAGATTCGGATGCTCAACCAGATGGGCTTCGAGATCGGCAACCATACAGGCACCCACCGGCTCGTTCCCGACATGACGCCGGCTGAGTTTGCCGGTGAGCTGGCATATATTGAGGAGAAAGGCGAAGGCCTTGGCATCCCGAAGCCGCTCACCTTCGCGTATCCGGCCTACGAGACGGACGCCTACGCACTGTCGACCCTCGCCGAAAAGGGCTATCTGTTCGCCCGGATCGGGGAGGATCGGCCCTACGACCCGGCAAAGGATCACCCCTTTCTGGTGCCCAGCTACACCATGCTCGAGGACAACGAGTCGCTGATCATGCAGGCGCTACAGGAAGCGAAGGAGGGCCGGGTGGTTGTACTCACCATCCACGGGGTGCCGGACACCGCGCACGACTGGGTGACCACACCGCCGGCGCTGTTTCAGAATTACCTCCGGTATCTCAAGAAAAACGGGTATACAGTCCTCGCCATGCGGGACCTTGCGCAGTATATAGACGCCCGCCAGGCCTGGATGATGATCACCCCCCGGTTTGGGGAGTGATAGTGGGGAACCGAACGGCCGTGGCGTCTGTGCTGAATGAAGCTCCGATGTCGGATCCGGGGCCTCTTCTGCGCCATACGTAGTGAGAGAAGTGTTGGCGTTTCCGGCTCCGCTTGTTTTTCATGGCGATGCTCCCGTCATTTCCCTTCATGCCATGAGGTTTTATCATGCATCGTCTCGGTCTCCTGACATCGATAGGGTGGTTGCTGGCCCTGTTGCCGTTTATCGTTCTGGATGCGCGCTGCCGGTCGGGCAGCGAGCCCAAGCCGGCCGGCCGCGTCACATCGGCCCCCGCCGCCGCGCGGTCGCTCCAGGCTCGCGGCCAGTTCGAGGCGGACGGTGCGTCGATGCGCCGCGTCCATCCCCTGCGCATCGTGCCCCGCGCGCCGTCGAGGCTGCATCGGGTGGACGACGGAAGGTTTCAGCTGGTCGTCTGGTACGTCGATGGGACGACGGAGGCCGTCCGCTTTAATGCGCACATGGAGGGCGACTCCGATGCCGGCCCACGGATCTACGGCCCCTTTACCGTCGAAGTCGCTCTGAAAGAGGGCGTTCGGCTGGAACGGGTTGCGGTGACGAATGCCGGCGGAGACGTCGAATACACGGCATGGGAAGGGGATGCGGTACCGAACGATTGACACTTCTTGCCCCATGATCATCACATATCGAGAATCGACATGCGTAAGGTATCCGTTCGTCAGTTGCCGTTCCTGTTGCTCCTGGCCAGTGTGAGCGCAGGGTGCACCAATCCCGACATCTTCGTAGAGGACATCGAAGTCAATCAAGCCTTCCAAACGGGGGCAAACACCATCGACCTTGTTTCCGAGCGGGGGACTGCCGTTCGGGTGCGGGTAGGCGTAGCCGA
This sequence comes from Rhodothermales bacterium, assembly GCA_034439735.1. Lineage (NCBI taxonomy): Bacteria > Pseudomonadati > Rhodothermota > Rhodothermia > Rhodothermales > Rhodothermales bacterium. The sequence continues at coordinate 1,675 of JAWXAX010000036.1, forward strand.
GGGCGCGACGGCCGCCGGCATCACCGGAAGGCTCCACCTTCTTGTTAATGGCGTCGCCGTGACGCCGGCCGGAGGGATAACGCCGACCAACGCCCCGTTCACGGCGCCGGAAGCGGCGTTGTGGGACCGGAATAACGAAGCGCACACGTTGAATTTCGAAGTGCCGGCGGTGACCGGCGTCGCGGCGTCGGCGGATGTCGATGTGGTCGTCGACCTAAACCCGCTCGCCGGCGAACCCGACGCGACCAACAACTCGGGCTCGCTGGATAACCTGACCGCCCTTCAGCGCATCGTACCGAAGTTGTTTTATACTCGCATCAACTATACGCCGGCCGGGGCCGGGCTCCCGGCGCTGGCGGATATACAATCCGGGGTGGGGGATGTGTTTGTGCGTGGGATCTATCCGGTGAACGATGCGGACGTCAACCTGTACCGCGAAGGTCTTTTCCCGACGCTGACGTGGAATCAGGATGGCAACGGCAACGGCGCCGTCGACGATGTCGGCGAAAACAGCGACATCCTCGACTGGCTCGAATCCTGCCGGCAGTTGATCGTCGACCAGGACGGCGGCAACGGCGACGACATCTTTCTCTATGGATGGATTGCCGGCAACCCGATCTTGAGTAATGGGTGGGGGGTTACGGGGGGCCGCGTGGCGTTTGGCAACACTGATCATGTTCGTCACCAGCGTACGTATGCGCATGAGTTGGGGCACAACTTCGGATTAAGCCATAATTCGCGCACACTTGCCCCGGATGCCGGGTGGGATGTCGGCGCTCGCCTGGTGAATAATCCGGCCACGAACAATACAACCGGACGGGTCAAGCCATCTACGCTGAATGACATTATGCGGGGCGGCCAGTTAACAAATACCGCCTGGATTGATCAGACAACCTACGCCTTCTTCCTCGATCATGCCGTGCTTGATCCTTCGGGGGATCGCGAGGGCGACAAACGGTATACGGCCCGCGTCGTAGCCATCTCCGGGGTCTTGTCCGTTGATGGGACGCAGCTCGAACGCCTCAACCCGGCATTCCGCTACCCGTGGCTCTCGCAGCCGAGCCTGCCGTTCGCCGGCGGGGCCTTCGTGGCCGAGGTGGTCGACGACCAGGGTGGAGCCTGGAATGTGCCGTTCAGCGGACTGCTTGGGGACGACATGGATGACGATACGGAGGAGTATGGCTTCTTCAGCGTGCGGGTACGCGTGCCGGCGGATCGGGAGGTGGACGTGGTTCGCATCCGTCGGAATAGCGGCGAGGTGCTCGGCGAGATACGCCGGAGCCGTCCCCCGGTCCTGATCCTCGGGGAGGTTTCGACGGGCGAACAGCTCGCCGGCGTCGTGGAGATCAAATTCGCCGTCACCGACCCCGATACGCCGCTGGGTGATATCCGGGTGCAATTTGCGTACAGCTCGAACGCCGGCGCGACCTGGGTGCCCATCACGGTGAACGTGCCCGGCACGGACACCAGCGTGTTGTTCGACGCTTCCGAGATTGAGAATACGACGGATAACGGGGTAGGCCTGATCCGTGCGATGGCGAGTGACGGCCTGAACACGGTGGTCGTCGAGCGCCGCGGGTTTACGGTAACAGCCGGCCGCGTCAAACAGTAGCCGATCGGGCTCGCCGCGGCCGGCCTGTGTAGCGCTGACCAGTGTAGCGCATCGTGTACACTTCCCGCGCCGGCCGAGGTAAAGAGCCCTCGAAATTAAGCGATTCGTCAAACCTTCACGAAGCGGCACGATATGGGAAAGGCGGGAGCCATAGGCCACCCGCCTTTTTCATTTCTAGCGTATAAACCGCCATGTCCTCGTCACCCCTACCCTCGTCAATAAATGGCACTGTCACACTCGGGTTGTGCCTTTTGCTCTGGATCGGCTTTTTTGTAGTGGGCTCCGCCGTGCCCTCGGACAACCTGCTGCGCCATGTACTCAATGAGTACAATTCGCCCCTCAACCGGGCCGGCAATATGCTCGGGTTTGTGTTCACCTGGACGTGGAGCAACATCCTCTGGCTATGCTGTTTCGCCTCGCTGGTCGGGGAATATGGCCGGGGCAGCATGAGTGGCACCGCAGCGTTGCCCAGCGCGCCAGCGGCCATAGTGCGCGGTTTTTTTATCTTCCTCGCCATGGCCACCGGCCAGCTCGTGATCGTGGGCACGATTTCGTTGCCGCCGTCGCTCATCGAAAACGCCGGCATCACGGCGGACCCGAGTATCGTGAGCCCCGGGCAGTACTTTCGGATCGCGACGTTCTGCTCGTTCCTGAGCTTTTTTGTCGGGTTCAAGCCGAGTGTGTTCACCTCGTTTCTGTCGCGCGTGGAGCGGTTCGCGGGCGAGGAGGCGGCGAAGTGAAGAGCGTTATTTCGTTGAACGTTTGGGCGTTGAGAAATAACAAGCCCATTGCTTTACATTTAACGTTCCAACGATCAACGGAAAAACGTTCTCACCTATCACTCGCATGTCAATTCTCCGAGCCGCTACCGTCCAGTTTGAGCATAAAGCCGGCGACAAGCGGCATAATGTGGCCGTTATTGCCCGGTTTTGTGCGCAGGCGGCCGATGCCGGCGTGGCGATCGTCGTTTTCCCCGAGATGTGCATCACCGGGTACTGGCACGTGCACACGCTGGACCGCGACGCCGTCGCGGCCCTCGCCGAGCCGATCCCGGACGGCCCGTCAACCCGGGAGCTGCTGGAACTGGCGCGGCGGTACAACATGATCGTCTGCGCCGGCCTCATTGAACAGGCGCCGGACGGGCGGATGCACAATGCCTACGCCGTGTGTCTGCCGGACGGCGGGGTTCACGTGCACCGGAAGCTGCACACGTTTGTGAGCGAACACCTGACCAGCGGCGATCAATACACGGTCTTTGATACCCCGCTGGGCGTTCGATTCGGCGTGCTTACGTGCTGGGACAATAACCTCGTCGAGAACGTCCGCATTACGGCCTTGCGTGGCGCCACGGTGTTGATCGCGCCGCATCAGACGGGCGGGACGGCGTCGCGGAGCCCCCATGCGCTGGGGCGGATCGACCCGGCGCTGTGGCACGGTCGGTTTAATAACCCTGCGGCGATCGAGGCGGAGTTACGGGGTCCGAAGGGGCGTGAATGGCTGATGCGCTGGCTGCCATCGCGCGCACACGATAACGGGCTCTTTATCCTGTTCAGCAACGGGGTGGGGATGGATGGCGACGAGGTGCGCACGGGGGGCGCGATGATTATCGACTGTTACGGCCGGATTGTCGACGAGGCGCGGGCGGCGGCGGATGCCATGGTGGTGGCCGATCTGGACCTGAGCCTGATCCCGTTGTCGACAGGCCGTCGCTGGATCCGCGGCCGCCGGCCGGAGCTGTACGGCGAACTCACGCAGCCGCTCGGCTCGGAAGTGGATCCCCGGACGGCTCGATTCTCCGACACGCCTACGTCCTGAGTAGGAAGAAAAGGCTGCCGGCCGGCGGCACGTATTTCCTCATCCTAGGAGGACAATGGCCTGGATGGGCTTAAAAAGACCTATCCCTATCTGGCACGCCGATAGCTTGGAGCCCAATCATCGCATCAAGCCTACGATAGTTTATCTACGCTAGTCCAGGTAGGTAAAAGAACAGCCCGGCCCCGTAAGGTCGGGCTGTTCTTGTTTTTGGGAGCGTCACATCGTTAAGATGCGTGGTGCAACATCCGATACCTCTTTGTAACCGCAAAGGTTAAGCCTGAGGCGTGGTATACAGGGTAATGGGTCCCCCTGTATGACGCGCTTCAGGTTTTTTTTATGGTTGGCCGGCTCGAATGAACGAGATCTCCACAGACCTTCCGGTTGTCTATCCGGCGGGGCGCTCCTATTTTTCGGGCTGTTTCGAAGCGGCCGGGCGTGGGAGCCCCGCGGCGGTATCTTATCCTAAATCCTATCGCAATTGAGTCACCCTGCGCTGACCATTCGGCATTTGCAGACCTACGACGAGATCGTTGCCTGCCGCGACGTGCAGCAGGAGACCTGGGGAGAGGCCTTTGTCGATCTCGTGCCGCCCTCGCTGCTGGTGGTGACGCAGAAGATCGGAGGCATCCTCGCCGGCGCGTTCACCGAGGCGAACGAACTTGTGGCGTTTGTGTATGGCGTGCCGGGGCTGCGCAACGGTGAGGATATTCACTGGTCGCACATGATGGCCGTTCGCCCCGCGTACCGTGGCTCCGGCATCGGGCGGGATCTGAAGCTGTTCCAGCGCGAGTTCGTCCTGAGCCAGGGCATCCGGCGGATCCACTGGACCTACGACCCCCTCGAAGCGCTCAACGCGAACCTGAATCTGAATCGGCTGGGGGCGTTTCCGGAGGAGTATGTGCGGGATCTGTACGGCGATGGGTCGTCGAGCATCCTGCACTCGACCATCGGGACGGATCGGTATGTGGTGACCTGGCATTTGCTGGAGGAGGATCGCCTGGCCCATCGCGCGAAGTTCGAGGACGCCGGCGTGCTGGCCGATCTGCCCGTCGTGAACGACGCCGAGGCGATACGAGACTACCACGCCGTCCGCGTCGAAATCCCCGTGCACATCCAGCACGTGAAGAAGCAATCGGCCGACCTTGCCCGCGCCTGGCGGCAATCCACTCGAAAAGCCCTGGAGCTGTACCTCGGCGCCGGCTTCGGCGTCGTCGGCTATTACCAGGACCCCGAGTCGAAGCGCTGCTACTACATCCTCGCCCGGCCTCGTTGACCACCGACTCGATCTCTCGTTCTCTCGTTGCCCGTTTTTCCTTTTTCCTTTACCCTTTTTCCTTTCCCCATGACCCCAGCCCCTTTCCACCTCAAACGCATCACCCTCCGCGAAATCCATCTCCCCCTGGTAGAACCCTTCGCGATTTCCTCGGGCACCGAGACCGTCCGCCGCATCACCCTCGTCGAGATGGAGGATGGCGACGGCGTGACGGCGTGGGGCGAGGGGGTGGCGGCGGCGCTGCCCAACTACAACTCGGAGAGCGTGGACACGGCCTGGATGGCGATGTCGCAGTGGCTGGCGCCGCTGATCGTGGGCAAGACCGTCGCGCCGGCGGAGGTGTACGACCTCTTCCACAAAGCCATGCGTGGCCATGAAATGGCGAAGGGCGGTCTGGAAATGACCCTCTGGGGCCTCGCGGCGACGCGGCAGGGGGTGTCGCTGGCGAAGCTGCTCGGCGGGACGCGCGAGGAAATTGGCACCGGGATCTCGATCGGGATCCAGCCGAGCCCGGACAAGCTGGTCGAGAAGGTGGAGTCCTACCTGGCGCAGGGGTATCGGAAGATCAAAGTAAAGATCAAACCGGGATTCGACATCCCGTACGTCCGCGCCGTGCGCGAGGCGTTTGGCGACCGGGTGCCGATGATGGTGGACGCGAACAACGCCTACACGCTCGACGATGTAGCCGTGCTGAAACAGCTGGATGCGTTTGGCCTCATCATGATCGAGCAGCCGCTGGAGTGGGACGACCTGGTGCGCCACGGTCAGCTCCAACCGCAGCTGCAGACCCCCATCTGCCTGGACGAGTCGATCACGAAGCTAGAGCGCGCTCAGGACATGGTGACGCTGGGCGCCGGCCGGATCATCAACATCAAGCCGGGCCGGGTAGCAGGATTCACCTCGTCGCTCCGGATCCACGACTACACCCGGGCGCAGGGCATCCCCGTCTGGTGCGGCGGGATGTTGGAGAGCGGCATCGGGCGGGCGTACAACGTCGCCCTGGCGTCGCTGCCCAACTTCACCCTGCCGGGCGATATTTCGCCGAGCCGGCGGTACTGGGCGCAGGACATCGTGTCGCCCGAGTGGGAGATGAACGACGACGGGATGATCGCGGTGCCCCTGCGTACGCCGGGCATCGGGGTGACGGTGGATACGGCGCGGATCGACAACCTGACCGTCCGTTCTGTCACGATTTGATCGTTGGGATTTGAGCGACAGGGTCAGACGAACAGGCCGGCGGTGCAGCGCTCTACCGGGAAGTCGTAGGTCAGGTGCGTGCGGCGCATGCGGCTCAGGGAACGCACGCTCATCATCGCCAGGCCGGCGAAAGCGAGGGTCAGCAGGGTCTTGTTCATGGCAGGAACGGGAAACGTGGGGTTATATATTCCGCTACTCCTTCCAGGGGGATGGATCCGGGGAGAGAAAGGCAGAAAGCCCGACTCTCGCGAGCCGGGCTCTCCACATCACCCCAAGGAGGTCTACATCATCCGCACCAAGGAGGTGAGCGATGTAGGCTGAGTCTAGTTTCGGCGGCCGGCGGGTGGACTTAAGCGGCCGCGCAATCGAAATTGTCGCCGCCTACTCCCTACCCATCACCCGACCCACGAACCGCGACCATAACTCGCCCGTCAGCCGGGGCGAGGTGTCAGCGGATGTGAAGGTCTCAACGGCCGTCGCGTCGGGGCTCAGGACGAGCTCAAACGAGAAGAGGTACTCGCCGCCGGCCCCGAACCAGAGGTCGGACCTCGGGAAGCGGACATCGTTGAAGGTGAGCTTCCCGCCGGCTTCTTCCAACGCAAAAAAGCCTTTGGAAAACCACAACAGCCGGCGCACCGGCGCGTCGTTCAGGTAGGGCGCGAGCTGCGCAGTGCGTTTCGGGACGGCCTGTAGCGCGACCTCTCGGTCCGCGTCCAACAGCGAGTAGTAGCCCACGTATAGGGTATCCGATCGCTCGGCGATGCCGATCCACAGCAGGTTATTAAAAAGCGACGGGTTGGTGTGCAGCCGCTCGTAACCGCCGAGTTGCCGTTCCACCGAGCCGGCGAAGACGGAGGTGACATAGGCCTTGTTCGCTACCGTGAGCAGCAGGTAGGCGCTGCTCAGGATGAGGCCGAGGCGGTTGATGCGGAGCCGGCGGGGATCCGCCCGCTTCAGAAACAGCGCCACGATCACGCCCACCAGCAGCGGGACCGTGTACAGGGGATCGATGATCGAGATGGTGCTGAAGGCGACGGGATAATCGGTGAAAGGCTGGAAAAGCTGCGTGCCGTAGTTGGTAAACGTGTCCAGGAGGGCGTGCGTGAACAGGGCCAGGAAACTCATCCAGGCCCATCGGAGCCACGAGGTGTTTTTACCGGGATAGACGCTGTACAGCAGCCGGCCCAGCACCAGCGAAAAGCCGGCGGCGAAGACAAAGGAATGGGAGAGCCCCCGGTGGATCGCCAGCTCCTGCACCTCGTCGATAAACGGGTAGAGCATGATGTCCAGGTCCGGCACGGTCCCGATGATTGCCCCCCAAAGAATGGCCTTGTTGCCCTCGCGCCGGCCCAGCACGGCCTCGCCGACGGCGGCGCCGAGCGCGAGTTGGGTCAGGGAATCCATGCAGTAATGCGGTTAGTCACGCGATTGGACATCCAGCTCAGTCGGCGGCGATCAATTCGGCGAGAAATGGCTCCAGGCTCTGGTCGGGCAGGCCGATCGTACGCTGGCGCAGGGTGAAGTCGCGATCGATGATATACGTCGTCGGAAGGGCGAAGACGCCTCCAAATGCGGTGCCGGCCGGCCCTTTGTCCAGCACGATGGGGTAATGCATGCCATGCTCCGCCACGAAGGCGCTCACTTCGGCGGCGTCTTCGTCGTACAGGATGGAAGCGACCCCCAGGACGACAAAATCTTCCGACCCGAGCTTATCTTGCAGTGCGATCAGGTCCGGAATCTCCTCCCGACACGGTGCGCACCAGGTCGCCCAGAAATTGACCAGGATCACCTTGCCGCGGTAGTCGTTGAGGCGCAGGGTGTCGCCGGCCAGACCCGCAAAGGCGATATCCGGCGCAGGCCCTCCGATGGTGGACGCGACCGCCGCGGCGGGTGTAGCGGCCGGGGGGACCGGCGGGGTCTCGGCGGATGGGGCGCAGCCGGCGAGAAAGAGGGTCAGTAACAGGGCTCGAATCATGCGTTTCGGATCTCGTTGACGGCCGTGCGAAGACGGTCCGGTGTGATACTTCCGTGCGAGGTATGAAACACCGCCTGCCCCTCGTGGAGTACGATGGCCTGCGGGCTTTCGTGGCGGACGCCCAGGGTAGCGGCAATGCTATGCGAAAGCGGCCGTGCCTGCTGGATGACCACTTCGTACACGGGGGGGTCGCCGGCCAGGCCCAACTCCAGCAGCCGCCGGCGGGCGCCGGCGCTGATGCCGCAGCTCGTGCTGTGCTTGTAGATAATCACCGGCTCGCGGCGTGAATGCTCGAGCGCGCGGGTCCAGTCGGTTTCGGATTCCAGGGGCGAAAACCCTCTTTGGGCTTCACCAGCCTCATCGGCCGGAATGGACTCTCCCAAGAATCGTTTAAAGAATCGGTTCATAACAGGCTTCGTAACGAACAGCAACACGATACGTTGGTTCTTGTGTCGGACGTTATGCGACGTAGACGGGGACACGCGGTATCGCGTCCCTACCGTTCGGTATCATTATCTACCCCTTGCCGGGCATTGTGGCTTTGGAAAATCACCCCATGCAATTCGTCGCGTTCGGGATCAACCACCAGACAGCGCCGCTCGAATTGCGCGAACGATTCGCGCTTTCGGAAGATTCCCTCCGGACGCTTTATCGCACCACGCATCGCTCGCCGGCGTCGGAACTGGTGATCGTGAGTACCTGCAACCGGACGGAGTGTTACCTCTTTGGCACGGCCGTCGATGGGGTACACATCAAACATGCGTTGGGCACAGCCGCCGGCCACCCCTGGCCTGAAGCCGTGGCCTTCGAGAAGCACGATGAAGCGGCCGTCCGGCATGTGCTTGAAGTGACCGCCGGCATGCAGTCCATGGTCATCGGCGACGGACAGATCCTCGGTCAGATCAAGGACGCGTATCGGCTGGCGGTTGATGAATCCTGCGTGGGCGCGGTAGTGCACCGGCTCATGCACTCGGCCTTCCGCGGGGCGAAACGGATCGTCACGGAGACGGATATCGCCGGGGGACACGCGTCGGTGCCCGGGATGGCGGCGCTTATTGCGTCGGACTTCGTTCGTGAGCAGGGGTTTGAGGAGGTGGATATGCTGATTGTCGGCGCCGGCCACATGGGATGGCTCGCGGCACAGGTGCTCCGCGCCGAGCTGCCGGGCCGGCTGCGTGTCACGAACCGGACGCCGCTTCGGGCCCTGGAACTAGCCGCGCACGTGGGGATCGAGGTCGTTTCCTGGGAAGATATTCACGCCGCCGCCGCAGGGGCCGATGTAGTGGTAGTCACCACGGGCGCGCCGGCGCCGGTGCTGCTCGCCGAATTGCTGCCGGCCGATGCCACACGCCCGCGCCTCGTGCTGGATCTCGCCTCGCCGCGCAACGTCGACCCGGCGGTCGGCGCCCTCAGCGGCTACACGCTCGTCGATCTCGACGCCCTCATGGTGCGCATCGCCGGCGTCCAGGCCGGCCGCCGGCGCGAACTGCCGGCCGCGCACCGGATAACAGACGAGATGCTGGCCGACTTCGTCGCCTGGTTTTTCCATCACCTCGCCCTCCAGCCGGCCATAAAGACCATCCTGGAGACGTTCGACACCATCCGCCGGCAGGAAATCGATCGTCATGCGCATCGGCTCACCGCCCTCGAACTGGGCGAGCTGGAGCGGCTGACGTGGTCCATCATGCAAAAAGTGCTCGCCGTGCCGGTCGTCCGGCTCAAAACCGTCGGTCTGTCACAGATCGACTACGCCAATGGCATCCGCCTCCTCCAGATGCTCTTCTCGCGCGAAGGCTGCGACGAGGTGGAAACGCCGCAGGGAATCCCGCCGGCGCACGCCGTGCTGGAGTCGACGGCCATCACTGGGGCCTGCCCGTTTGACGAGCGGCCGGCGTCGGAACACGCGCTTCTGCGCGTCGAGGCCCGGCGCGGGCGGGTGCTGCGCCTCGGGACGCGGGCCAGCGCACTGGCGTTGTGGCAGGCGAACCGGGTGAAAACCCTCTTGGAGGCGGCCGGCCATACGGTTCTCATCGAGGAAATCACCACCCAGGGTGATCAGGTGCAGGACGTGCCGCTGTGGCAGGTCGAGGGCAAGTCGTTTTTTACCCGCGAACTGGACCACGCCCTGCTCGTCGGGCGGATCGATCTCGCCGTACACTCGCTCAAGGACCTGCCGACGGCGCTGCCGACGGGCCTGGTGCTCGCGGCGGTTTCCGAGCGAGAGCAGCCGTTGGACGCGTTCGTGGCGCATCCATCGTTTGTAGGTAGGGTGGATGATCTGCCGGCCGGCGCCCGAATCGCCACGTCATCCCTCCGCCGCACCGCGTTGCTCAAGGCCTGGCGGCCTGATCTCGAGATCGTCTCGGTGCGGGGCAACGTGGATACCCGGCTGAAGAAGCTGGCCGCGAGCGACTGGCACGGGATGGTGCTGGCCGCGGCGGGCCTCATCCGACTGGGAGTTGGGAATCAGATTCGTACGCTGCTCGATCCGTCGTGGATGCTGCCGGCCGTCGGGCAGGGCGCCCTGGGGATCGTGTGTGCGGACCGGGACGGCCTGCCGGCGCTGCTGAAAGCGGCCCTCAACGACCCGGAAACCGAAACCGCCGTCCGCGCCGAACGCGCGTTTCTCCGTCGCCTCGAAGGCGGATGCCAGGTGCCGGTTGGCGCCTGGGCCCGGCACGACCTCGCCGAGGGGCTGGTGCTCGACGGCTGCGTGGCCGCGCTCGACGGGCAGGTGGTCTTTCGGGATCGCATCGCGGTGGACGATCGCCGCCCCGAGGAAGCCGGCATCCTCCTGGCCGAGCGCCTCATCGCCGAAGGCGCCGGCGTGGTGCTGCAAAGCATCCGGTCGTGACGAAGCCGCCCGCGCCGCTTGTCGCGCTGCTCCGCACGCCGGACCGGCCAGTCGATCCCTATGAGGCCGCCCTCGAAGCCGCCGGCTTCCGCCCGGTATCCATCCCCATCCTGGATTTTGAACCGGCGGGGGAGGAGGCACTGGCAGAGGTGTTGCGCCGGCCGGAGGGGTATGAGGGAGTGATCCTGACGAGTCCGCGCGCGGCGTCGCGGCTGGTCGAGGCGCTTCAACAGCACGGCCTCGACGCGGCGATGTGGCTCAAAAAGACAGTGTGGACGGTCGGGCCGGCCACGGCCGCAACGGTTGCCGCCGCCGGGTTTGATCTGCGGGGAGAGGAGAGCGGGGAGGCAGGTCGATTGGCCGAGCGCATCGTAGCGCACCCCGCCACCCGGCCGTGGCTGTTTCTGTGCGGCGATCGCCGGCGCGACACCCTGCCCGAGGCACTCCACCAGGCACGGACGCCGTTTGAGGAGCTGATCGTTTACCAGACGCGGGAGCGGGCGCCGGATTGGAGCCCGTGCCCGTCGCCGGATTGGGTCGTGTTCTTCAGCCCCCTGGGTGTGGAGGCGGCGATGCCGGCGAGCGAAACGGAGTGGAAGACAGCGCAGACGGCCGCCATCGGACCCACATCGGCTGCGGCGTTGCGGTCAGCCGGCCGGCCGGCTGCGGCGGTGGCGGAAAGCCCGACGCCGGCGGCACTTGTGGAGGCGATCGTTACACCCCCTTAGTTGTCTGACACGTTGAATCTGCGGAGTATCCGTTCCGGGTTCCGTGTTCAATGTTTCGGGCAAGCACGCCCGTATCGCCCAATTACCCGGAACTCCGAACACGGAACTCGACGACGTCATTCGGCAAATTCAAGTTGTCAGTCTACTAAGTATCATCACGGTAAATCCGTTGAATGGCTGCGACGACCGTTCAAGGTTAGAGGCTGAGGGAAGCCACATTAAACCTTGAGAAACTGTTGA